>JBKBRQ010000060.1:0-13646 GCA_046292055.1 Spirosomataceae bacterium
TTCTTCGGGCATTCGCTCAATGGCATAGCGCAAAAGGGTTCGAGGCGTCTCTGCAATATGGCGAAGTAAAAAATCTTCTACTTCCTGATTTCCCCCACGTTTCCATGCCTCCCGAAGCATCCAACCCACGGCTTTGTGTAGTAAATCATGTGGATGATTGAGCAATTTCTGAGCAATTCGAAGGGTATCTGTGTAGTCGCCTTTCTTGATAAAATACCAAGTTGAAACGATGGCAACGCGTTGCGACCACAGATGGAGCGTCTCGGCTAAATCATCCAAAATACGACGGTCACGGGTGAACAAATGCGCCCCCACAATATCCCGACACGAAATATCCACCAAATCCCAATTATTGATATACGAAAGATTCCGTATGTATAAATCAAAAATAGCCTTTTGGTCATGTCCGCGCGCGTATTGGCGCACCAAAACGAAAAGGGCCGTCATCCGTACTTCGTGATACATATCATGAAGGCAATTTTCCAATTCGTCTAATGACGTATCTTGGTGATTTTTAGCCAATTGCTGCATTTGTGGGGAAGTAAGCCCTAGAAAAACAGAGGACTCGGCATATTCTCCTGGTCCTGTTTTAAAGAAACGTGCCATCGAAAGTGCACGCGAAGGATTGGCTAAATGATGAATGGATTCAACTAAGTTCATTCGCTTTTTTTGAACCGAATGTACGATTTTTTGTTACAAATGCATGGTTCGTTCATCGTCATTACTTATCAAAGGATTCTTTCCATGTCACAGCCCATTTACTTGGTCGTTGGTACCAACAGACCCAATTCTGCCTCCAAATCATTCGCACGCTATTACCAAGCATACCTTCAGGGACTCCAACAACACGTAGAAATTCTTGATTTAGCGGATTTACCCGAAGACTTTGCTTTCTCGGCTCTCTATAAAAATAGTGGAAAAAACGAGGTGTTCAATACCTTTCAAACGCGTATCGATGCTGCTGAAAAATTCATATTCATCGTCCCTGAGTACAATCACTCGTTTCCTGGCGTTCTCAAAACTTTCTTGGATGGCCTTCGCTATCCGGACACATTCCACGGAAAAAAAGTAGCACTTGTAGGTCTGTCTGCTGGGGTCATTGGGAATGCCGTTGGGTTGAGTCATCTCAACGATATTTTGAGTTATATGGGCGCAGATGTCCTTGGGCTTCGCCTAAAATTAGGGCAATTTTATCAACATTTTACAGAAAATACGCTCACCAATCCTGTGTATCAACAATTTCTGGAGAAACAAGCCGCACAGTTCATTCGGTGGTAATGGAGTGGGTTGAGTTTAGATGGTTGATAATCAGTAGAGTATGTTTGGGTAAATAGCCACTAGATGAAAATAGGGGGGTAGCGTTTCAATAGGGTTTATCTCTCAAACCGGAATGAAATAGGGACAAATACGAAGTATATTCGTACAAATGTACGTTCGAACTAATATTTTGATATATTCGTGGTATTAATTTACTCATTCTGTCACTAATCTATATGGAAGAACTACTCACCACAGCTGCTTTGACGAGCGTGCTTACTCTGACTCTCCTAGAAGTTGTTCTAGGTATTGACAATATCATTTTTATCTCCATCATCGCTGGCAAATTGCCCGATGTGGAACAAAAGAAAGCAAGAAATATCGGTCTGATTTTGGCAATGGCGCTGCGCGTTGGTTTGTTATTTGTTTTAGGTTGGATTCTTGGACTTGAAAAAGACTTGTTTAATCTACAAGATATAGGCCTTCCACTCGACATGGGCTTCAGTGGCAAAGACTTGATTCTTCTTGCTGGTGGTTTGTTTTTACTCGTCAAAGCGACTTCTGAAATTCACCATAAAATCGAAGGAAAAACAGAGGAGGAAACAACCAAAAATAAAGCCTCTAACTCGCTTTCTCGGGCAATTATCGATATTTCGGTCGTCAATATTGTTTTCTCTGTTGACTCCATCATCACGGCTATCGGGATGACCTCTATTATCTCTGTCATGGCAGCATCTATTATTCTGTCCACGGTAGTCATGCTAGTATTCGCGAAAAATGTGGGTGATTTTGTTGAAAAACACCCAACCGTTAAAATGTTGGCGCTCTCTTTCTTAGTCATGATTGGTACATTGCTCATTGCAGAGGCATTCCATGTACACGTTCCAAAGGGATACGTTTACTTTGCAATGGCGTTCTCTTTCTTGGTAGAAATGCTGAATATCCGGATGCGAAAACAAGAAAATCCAACCAATTTAAGAGACATCCTTTAATTTTATAGTATGAGTGTGCGACGCAAGAAACCCAATTTCTGGGAGTTTCTGTACGGAGTTTGGTGTGTATTCTGGATTGTGTTTATTTACCTTCTCATTCACCCATTTATCTGGATAAGTTTACAACGAAAAAAGAAAAAAGGATACCGTTTTGCCCATCGCTTGACGCAAGTATGGGCGGCGGTGTATTTTCCCCTAATTGGTAAAAAATTAGCTATTCGGTATGATTTTAAGCCAGATACGTCCAAAACATACGTCTTTGTTGCGAATCATTTTTCGTATTTGGACATTGCTGTGGGTATGGGCGTTGTACCTAATTTCTTCGCTTATGTGGGTAAAAGTTCGGTCAAGAAAATCCCTCTTTTGGGCTATATGTTTGCCAAATTGCATATTCAGGTCGATCGCGGAGAGAAAAGTAGTCGTGCTAAATCTTTGATTCGTGGTATCAAGGCTCTAGAAAGCGGACGGAGTATTTTCATCATGCCCGAAGGTGGCATTGTTTCCAAGACTATTCCAGAAATGCACCGACCCTTTAAGGATGGCGCATTTATTATGGCGATTGAACAACGCGTGCCGATTGTTCCGATTACTTTTTTAAATTTGCATGAAATCATGCCTGATACATGGATATATGGTGGGCGTCCCCAAATCGTTATCCATCCACCAATAGCGACCGATGGATTGACCAAAGACGACATCCCGGCTTTAAAAGAGCAGGTGTATCAGATCATTCAAACAACTTTAGATACATATACAAATGAAAATAGACGAACAAACGGTTGATAAAATCGCACATCTTGCCCGATTAGGGATTTCTCCGGAAGAAAAAACAGAAATGGTGGAAACGCTTTCACGTATTTTGGATTGGATGGAGCAACTGAATGAAGTCGATACAACCGGCGTAGAACCCTTGATTCACGTTAGTCCGGCGGTGAATGTTTTTCGGGAAGATGTAGCACAAAATACTTTGTCTAGAGAAAAGGGGCTTGTCAATGCACCTGCTAAAACCAAAGAATACTTTGCCGTTCCGAAAGTGATGGAATAAGGTGTCATGGTACACTCACTAAAAAAAAGACCTATTTCTAGCCATTTTAGGTTTGAAAATAGGTCTTTTTTATTTTGCCTAGATGTGTTAGTCGATGCCTTCGCAGTTAGTCTGCATAAATTGGACGGTCTCTGTCGCGAAGTGGCATGGCGGAGCGTCCGCTGAAAAACGCACGAATTTCAGCCAAAATAGACAACGCAATTTCCTCAGGCGTAGTTGCACCAATATCTAATCCGACAGGTGCATGAATCCTGGTCTTCTGTTCGTATGTAAAAATATGTCCTTGCTCTTCCAGCGATTTTTGTATCTTTTCTGCCCGAACTTTCGGCCCCAACATCCCGATAAACGGAATGGCAGAGGGTAAAAAACGAGCCAACTGATACGTATCTTTCCCCAAATCATGCGACATCAAAATGACGGCTGAGAAAGCGTCGATTCCTAGTTCTTCCATCTCTTCTTCTGGGGCAAATATCTTCGAAACCAAAGAATGTATGGCAGGCGGAACTTGCCAAGTAGGCGCAATCAAAAGAGGGGTAAATCCGATTTCCCGTGCCAGTCGTGCCAACGGCAATGTGTCTGTTTGATAGCCTGCCAAGAAAATTTGAATCTCCGGAAAAACAGTTTCCAAACAAACCGTTACGTTCTCTTCCAGAAGTTCATAAAGTCGTGAGCGCTGTTCACCGAGATAGGGGAGAAGTTGTTCGTTCAATCCAGAAAATCGCGCGTCGCCAATCAGCCAACTCGTTCCCATTGGATAGTCGGGAGAGTCAGATTTGGTGATGGTGGCGACTTGCTGAATTTGGCGGGGTTGCGCGAGTAATCTTTCCAAGCAGGCAACCGGATTGTTTGGGTCTAGGTAATCAATGGGTTGCAAAAGGACATGAATGATGCCATTACAGCCTAAACCTACGCCAATTTGGTGGTCATCTCCTTGGGTGGTATCGTAAATAGCATAACTTGGTTGTTGCCGGTGAATGGCAAATCGGGCTTTTTTTCGGGCGTCTCCCTCGAGGCAACCTCCGCTGATACCGCCAATATATTCACCGGTTTCTAGAACCAACATCCGAGCACCCACACGCCGATACGAAGAACCCTCTACAGCCACGACAGTCGCCAAGGCAGCCGGTGTCTTTTGGGGCTTTTCCGTTTGGTATCGTGCAACAATGGCTCGAATTTCTTTCATATCCTTATACGATTTTTAGCCTAATTAGTTCACTGTATATTTCACGTAGATTGATTATTTCACCACTACCCGTATGTCCTTGTTGTGCAGATGGCGCGGGTAAATTATATCGTTTATAGGTTGGCGTGTGCAGTGTACTGTAGTCACTCAAATTGAAGATTTGTTCCCGCATTTGGTGGGTAATCTGGAAGAAATCTGTGGGTTGGTAATTCAACGGTTGAGGCGATTCCGACACAAACGTAGGGGTAGGGGGCGTATAAGTTGGTTCGCGTCTCGGATTATTGACAGGAGCTACTGTCTGTTGTGGACGCGGAGTAGGCTGAGCTGGTGGAGTTTCTATCAAAGGTTTACCTTGAAATCCCTCCTTTTTCTCTCCTTCCTCGTTCGTATTTCTACCAAAACCAGCAGCTACGATTGTGATACGCACTTTGTCTTTCAACGAACGGTCAATGGCAAATCCATGTTTGAAAATCTGAGCTCTTGATTGAATTTTGTCTTCGATATAGCTCGTTACCAAGCTTTGGTCAGACATAAGAATACTGTATTCTGGTTTCTCATCGCTATAAGCCAATGTAACAAGAATACGCTGTGCGCCACCAATGTCGTTGTTTTCGAGTAAAGGCGATTCCAACGCGTTTTTCACCGCTTCCTCTGTTCGGTTTGGACCAGATGCTTCTGCGGAACCCATCACAGCTTGGCCAGCATCACCTAGAACGGTCTTTACATCTGAAAAGTCCAAATTAATGATACCTGGACGGGTGATTAGCTCAGCAATACTTTTTACTGCATTGGCGAGTACATCGTCTGCAAAACTGTATGCAAGCTCAATGGCTAGATTCCCGTATATTTTAGCAAGGCGGTCATTTTTAATAACTAATACGGTGTCGCAGTATTTTTTCAGTTCAATGATACCTTCTGCTGCTTGTGAAATTTTCTGAGAGCCTTCAAAAGAGAAGGGATCTGTTACAACTCCAACGGTTAGGCGCCCCATTTCTTTCGCAATACGCGCGATAACTGGCGCTGCTCCTGTACCCGTTCCTCCACCCATACCGGCTGTGATGAAGACCATTTCAGTAGGTGGATTGAATAATTCACGAATGGCTTTCTCAGATTCCTCTGCTGCTTTTTTCCCTCGTTCAGGGATGGTTCCTGCCCCAAGTCCTTTGGTCAGCTCTGCACCGATTTGTACCCGTAAAATGGGTTCTGGTAATGATTGTAGTACTTGATTGTCTGTATTACAAGCGATGAAGTCCACGTCATGAATGCCGAGTTTCACCATGTTTTTTACGGCGTTCCCGCCTGCACCACCCACTCCAACTACTTTAATGAGGTTTGGGAGTTTGGCGTTTAAATTGAGTTCGTAATCTTGTGGGTACAGCATAGCGTTTTCAAGTTAAAAGATGAATAATATAGGTGTGGAGAGCACTTTTCGTACAAATTAGTAGAAAATTTTAACCAAAAATACGTAGAGATGAAATTAAATAAGACGCTGCTTTTTTCTTTTTTCTCTACGTATTTTGTATTTCCCCTCTTTTCGATTTTACTGGTAGGAATCGTTCACGTCTGGAGGGGAGTTCCGTTTGATTCTATCAATCCATCTACCAAAAATATCAGATGTCTCGACTTTCGGTTTTGTTCCTTGTTTTGGATTGTTGTTAATGGTGTCTGGTGGAATTTGAGGCGTTACATACGAAGTCGGTTGTAGAAGTAGCTCTGTGTATTCGGGAAAACGTATATCAAATGGTTTCAACGACGCTAGCATAAGCCCAATTGCTGTGACATACTTAGGATTGTGTAAATGAGGGCTTTCTTCTCCTTGTACGTACGCAATATTTTGTAGATGGCTACCCACCCGCGTATAAATTTCTTCTCCCAAGACGCCGGAAAATAGGTCAACAATTTGGTACATATTGGCTGATCCTCCTGTCAAGATACAGCCATGGATGAGTTGGTCACGTAGTCCTGAACGCGTCATCTCTGCAGAGACAATCAGAGCGATTTCACGTAAGCGTAAATCCACGATACGGCGGATATGCTCCACCCGAATTTGTCGGGAAGGAAGCCCATTTTTCCCATCTACAAGAATCGTGTGTTCTTCTGTGATACTTTCCAAAGAAAGCAAGACACTATAGACCAACTTGAGTTTTTCTGCCTCCTCGATTTGCAGTCGGAACGCCTCGGCGATGTCAGCCGTGATGGTTCGTCCGGCAATCGGAATTACCTTTCTGTACCGAAGCCCGTGTTTATGAAAAATGGAAATCTCGGTAAGTTCATTGCCAATATTAACCACCACAATTCCGTTTTTCTTATCTTCCTCATTTAATACAGAGTAACTGTCTGCTAATGAGCTAAGAATAGTTTTGTCAACGCTTAAATAGGGAGAAGTTCCCGAAACTGTTGTGAAGGAAGGTACACTTTTGATAGTTTGGTAAACTGTATCTAAGTTTACTTTGGGCATAGTCACCATACAAAAATCACCACTTACCTGTACACCGACACGCCCAATTGGGTTGTTGGCAGGTGCGTTGTTTACCGTAAAGTCCAGTGGGAGGGTATGTAGAATGGTATGTCCATCTCGTGCGGCAAAAGAACGTTGCACGTGGTTGACCAATGAGCCCACGTCACGCATTGTAATGATACTTGAATTTCCAGAACTTGTCGTCGTTCCACCATGTTTTGTATTCTGGATTGATACACCAGAAATATTGATATTGACGCTGCTAATATCGCTATCGCATTTGTCTGATAATCTCTTTAATACCTTTCCAATGACGTCAATGCAATGTTTTACATTAATGATTTGGCCATTCAACACTCCTGAGTCCGTGAACACAAACGGAGCTTCTTCGTATCCGTCAATTTGTATCTCTCCATTCTCTGTGAGAGAACCAGCCACAGCCCGAACACGGTAACTACCGATATCTAAACCGATTACGATGCTATCATTTTGGCTTTCGTTCATAGAAGAGAGAATGTTACTGGTTTGTGAATCTGTAAATAATGCATAAAATTACTTAATTTCAGGTATGGAAAGCAACAAAATTTATTTTGTGGTTAAAAAACAAAGCAGGCAAAAATACGTATTTATTCTATAACTAATTGATTGCTAATAGATAAGTCTAATCTTTTTTGAGGGATAACTTCTGGCTCTTCGAGTAACTGTGTATAATATAGCTTTAGCTTTGCCAACTTACCGGCTACATCAACGGGTTTTCCAAAATCGATAATATACTCCCCAACTAACGGGTAAATATGTATAAACTGGTCTTTGTCAATGTTCAATTGTGTAAACTGAACCGACCAAAAAGGGTCGTTGTTGATGGTATTTAGAAATGTCAATAACTCCAGATGACTAGAATCCCGAAGGCCTCGTTTCCCCACGAAATAATCTCCACCTACCAACAATACACGCGCAGAAAAATGTCGTGAGGTTGGGAAAAAATAACCACTTGGGTCAATGTAATCTCCTAACTGGTTTTCCTTGACCAAACGGGCAGTTGGTAAGTAAGGTTTTACTTTAATTTGTAATTGCCCCGATAAATCAATGAATGCCTCACACGTTTGCACATGTGGATTTTTGCGGACACGTTCTTCGACTTCTTCCAAAGATATTTGGTCAATGTATTTGCCTTCCAGTACATCCGAGCCAAATTGCGTAGCATATTGTTTAATCTCCGCTTCTGTTACATATGTTTGGTTTTCTGGTTGGTCAATCTCAACAACTGTTTCCGTACAGCGGTCTTGCCGGAGCTCAAGAGAAAGTCGCACTAAGGCATAAACGCCGAGTGCAACGAGTACAATAATTCCCCCTTTTTTTATTTTTTCTGTTCTACTCATACCAATCCTGCTAAATAATCATTTGGGTTTTCCATCGCTTTAAACGCGTCCATGGTTTTGGGTTCTCCGTCGGTTTCACAAAGTTGTTTCAGTTTTTTTGTATCTGTACTCCACCCGTTGCCATCAAAATAACTGAGTCCCTTGTGGTCACGAATTTTGTACAGCGCGGTCGGTTTATACGCCGTTCCAAGATATACATAAGCACGTTCGTTTTCTTTTGCCCATTGGATTACCCGCCACATCATCCATTTACCCAATGAGTGTGAACGCATGTAACTTGTATCAAAAAAAGCAAACCAATAATGTACTATCTCCTCGTCCAATGCTACCAAAACAAAGCCAGCTAACCGTCCATCTGGAAACGTAAATCGAAAAATATGCGAGCCCAACGGACGACTTAAAATATATGCCCAACGCTCTTCACTCATATTGTCATCACCAATACGCTCTTGAATGTACCGGCTACAAAAGGCTTGAAAATCAGGGTTTTCAATGCCTGCCTCTTCTTTGGGAAGGACGTCAAGCTGAATACCGAGCGGCTCTACCAAACGCGCCACTCGCCGATTTTCAGAAGTGTCTGCAAATGTATCGAGTTCGACGCGCAAACTCCGCGCCCGATAAAAAACATCTTTCTCTATTCCCAAATGTGCGCTGTAAGGGAGATAACCTTGCCCATATAAATCGTTCAGACGGTCTCCCGTTTCCCGAACAGCATATTGGCTGTAGTTAAACGTGTAGGTAGTATAATCTACGATGCTCTCAGAAAAAAATGTCTTCATGATGGAATGAGTTGAATGATTTGTTCAGCGATATCCGCAGCAGCTTGTGGTTTCGCAAATGATTTCATGTTTGCCGAAAGGGCGGCACACTGCTCAGGGTCTTCCAATAAGGCAGTGATGGCGGGAAGTAATGCATTTGTAAGTTGATTATCTTCTACCAACCAAGCGGCTTGATGGTCTGAAAGACTCCGGGCATTTTTGGTTTGATGGTCTTCCGCAGCATTCGGGAAGGGAACTAAAATAGCCGGTTTTTGGACAATACACAACTCCGATACCGAAAGTGCTCCTGCTCGCGAAACGACGACATCTGCAGCGGCATACGCAAAGGCCATTTCGTAGATAAATTCAGAAATAAATACACCGGGTTGTTTGTATTGGTCAATCGAAGACCGAAATTGGCTTCCCGTTTGCCAAATAATCTGGTAATCTTCTGCGCGTAAATTGGGGAGAATTTGTTGCATACACTGGTTGATACTCCGTGCTCCTTGGCTTCCTCCGATGACCAAAAGTGTCTTTTTAGCTGGGTCGAGTCCAAAATGGGTACGCGCCTCCGCAATAGTAGGAAGTGTTGTACAAATGTCTTCCCGCACTGGATTTCCTGTGAAAATCAAGCGATCTGATGGGAAAAAGCGTTCCATATTAGGGTAGGCTACGCAGATTTTGCGTGCCCGCTTACTCAGCAATTTGTTTGTTACTCCTGCATACGAATTTTGTTCTTGGATAACCAATGGAACTCCCTGCAAAGACGCCATGAATAGGGTAGGACCACTGGCATATCCGCCGACACCAATGGCAATGTCAGGGCGAAAATTGGAAATAACTTCGCGTGCCTTTTGGAGACTGCGCAATAGCTTGCCAGGAAAAGAAAGATTAGCAAGAAGAGAGGAACGATTGAAACCTGCAATGGGTAAACCAATGATATTAAATCCTGCTTTTGGTACCTTTTCCATTTCCATTTTTCCTTCTGCACCAACAAATAAAATTTGGGCGTTAGGTAGTCGTTTTTGCAGAGCAACTGCGATGGCGATGGCTGGATAAATATGGCCACCTGTACCACCTCCACTGATGAGTATTCGCATAATTTTGAGCTATTGAGATAAGGAGTTCGTTCGTTTTGTACGTCTTTTTTGGGCAGAAGTATCTTCTTCACCGCGTGAAACACTGAGGACAATGCCAAACATAATGGATGTAATGAGAATGGACGAACCCCCTTTGCTAATCAAAGGTAGTGTTTGCCCCGTGATAGGTAAGAGACCCACATTGATTAATATATGCATGAAGGCTTGTATCGTGATGCTGAGTGTCAAGGCAATTGATAAGATACCTCCAAAAGCACGGTAGGTATTTTGTATATTCTTGAGCCCATTCCACATGAGCCACAAGTACAAGGAAATGACGACAATACCCCCTACCAAGCCATACTCTCCGACAATTACCGAGAAAATAAAGTCAGAATGTGCCTCAGACAGTTGGTACCGTTGTGCACTTCGCCCCGGCCCCGCTCCAAAGATGCCACCTGAAGCAACTGATGCTAACGAAAAGTCACGCTGGTCATTGTTTCCGCCAATCCGGCCACCGGTACTGCCGTCTCCGTTCAAATCATAACCGATAAAGGCTTCCACACGATTGACAACAACTTCGCCACGACCAAAGTTAATGCCTACTTTTTGTAGGAATAAACTCGCAGCAATGCCTATAACCAAGGTCACGATAATTACCGCGCCCATTCGCATAATGAAATGTCCAGGCACACGACCTACCCAAAAAATCATAAAACACGTCAAACCCAACAGAACTGCTGTCGAAAAGTTTGGAATTCCCAAAAGTAAACAGAATAGTCCCGCCCAAATCGTAATTTCACTAATCGATTTGAAATCATATTCGTTTTTGGCTACATTTTGGCGCTGTGCCAGTACCAAAGCGATATTAACAATTAAAACCAAACGAACAATATCCGATGTCTGAAAAGAAATACCAAATACACGAACCCAACGGCGTGCGTCTCCAATATCTACCCCTTTGAACAAGGTGTACAGCATCAGAGCTAGACTCAAATACAACATCGGACGGGCGTACTGAATCAGTACACGATAATTGAAGCGATGTAGCAACCAAGCAAAAAAGAAGCCTAGTAATTGGGACACAACATGCTTGAGCAGATGAGATTCTGTATTTCCGCCACTCTCTCGGTACGCCAACGAATACGTAGAGCTATAAACAGCGAGTGTTCCAATCATGGAAAGTAAAAAATAAATCATCCAAATCTGCCAATCTCCCTTCAAATGGCGTTTCAAAAAATCTTTGATAATCATATCGTTGTGTCCTGAAATTTGTAACCTACTAAGGAAAGCCCTAAAATACCCCGCGCAAATGTAAATATTTGACCTTTGATGTACAAAAAAAGAATGCGACTAGGTGCTTACCCAATCCCATTCTTCTTCCCATTTGTATTTCTACCAACGATTATTCTTCTCCTCTCAAACGGAGTTTGTTTGCCGCTTTGACAATGAGGAAGATAACAAATCCGATGAGCAGAAAATCCAATACGGTCGTGATGAATTGTCCGTAATTTAAAACAGCTGCTTCTTGTAGCACGCTGCCGTCTGCTGCTAACTTGGCTTTTCGGAGGATTAATTGCCCTTTTACTCCACCGACCAGTACTAAACTGAGAATAGGCATTAATACGTCGTTTACCAAAGAGGTAGTAATTTTAGCAAATGCGCCACCAATAATTACCCCCACTGCCAAATCCATTACGTTGCCTTTTGCAATGAATTCTTGAAATTCTTTTAACATGGTTGTTCTGGTTTAATTTATAGTTGAAAAGATAATCCTGCTGCCAATCCTTGGCTTAGTTGGAGTGTAGCCGCTTGGTCTTGGTCATAAATGGCAATCAAAGAAAAATTGACGTTCATGTATTTATTCACCTTTGCTGCTGCTACCAAATTTACATGATGGTCAACGGGTTTTGCCTCCGGTGCGTACGCAAAGAATACTTGATAGCGAATTTTGAGATTCACATTCTTGACTACATCTTTGTCAAAAGACATGACACCTTGGATCCCCAATTCGTTCAAGACGCGTTGCCCCGGTGCAAGCCCGTAGCGATTTTCGTTATTCGCCAATTGCTCCGCCAATACACGGTCGTTTAGAACGAAAGTTTGCCGAATTGTACCTCCACCCAATTGTACAGCTAAATATTTTTTGGGATTCCACTCCAAACCGAAACTCTCGGATAAAAAAGCAGGTGCAAACAGGGAAGAAATTAAATTTTGTCGTTCTCCCGCCGTGCTAAACGAAAAGCCAGGTGCAAATTGAGATAAAAAGCTGGCACCCGTAAACCACCGAAGGTCTTTGCGAATAAATTTCGAAAACTGAAAATCCAAAAATAAGCGGTCTACACTTTTGCGAATATCTTGTCCCCGATTATTGATAAATCCATATTGGAATTGAACTTGGTTCGTCCAAACGCCTTTGCGTTTTGTGTAAACCGACCGGTTGTTGAATAACCCACCTACCGCAATATTGGAAATCCCACCTCCTTGCCAGCTATCGTTGAAGGATGCCTGTGCGAAATTGAGTGCTAATTGGGTTTTTCGTTCCCACCAACCCGCCTCCAAGGAGTCAGCACGTGTGGCCAACAGAGGTCGCTTAACTACGAGACTGTCTTGTGCTTGTGTACCCAAAGACACCAAAAAGAACCCGAAAACCAAAAGGAAATAGGAGAAAATGTAGATTGTTTTTTTCATGAAAAAAAGGAAGGTGATTAACTAAATAAGTGAAAGAGACAACGTCGTTTTGGACAAAAATAGGGTTTTTGTAGGTATTTTACCAAATTAACAACCCTGCTGAACCTAAAAAGGGCCTATTCGTACGGTTTTGAAAAAGATTAAATAGTATGCTTGCATAATATTTGTCTTTTTCGATATATTTGTTCATACGAATTTTCAGAGAAATTGCCTTTGGCGCTCACTTTGATATCCATTCGTTTATTTCTTCACTTTTATCTATTACGTACAAATGACCGCGAAAGAATTTCTAGACAGTTTACCTGCTAAAATCGCTGCCCAAGAGGCTTCAGACATTCAAACTACTATTCACTTTGATCTAGGAGAAGAACAGTATACGCTCGCTGTTGCCAATGGCGCTGCGACTGTAAACGAAGGCCTCCTCGGTGAATCTGAAGTGACACTCAAAACCAGTGGCGAAGACCTTGTGAAAATCGCCTCAGGTGACCTAAATCCTATGACGGCTATGATGTTCGGAAAATTGAAAATCTCGAACCCTGCCGCTATGATGAAGTATGCCAAAATGCTCGGCCTCATGTAAGTCAAGCCCATTTTCCTTTTCAACCCAACCCTATACTATACGAAATGAAAACGCCTTTTATTGATAGAAAAACCCTCTCGTTCCTCTTGTACCAAGTACATGACGTAGAGTCACTTTGTCGCCTACCGTATTTCCAAGACCACTCCAAAGAAACCTTTGAGATGATTCTGGACTCAGCTACCCAAATAGCAGACAAACTGATGTTTCCTGCTCTTACGGCTGTT
>JBKBRQ010000061.1:0-12842 GCA_046292055.1 Spirosomataceae bacterium
TGACGAGTAAATCACCGTTGTAACGTAGATAAGCCATTTTCGTGTGTGCGTTCGTCATGTTGCCACCTACAAACGTAAAACCAGTTACAACCCACAGGAAAATAGGCAAATGTAAACATGCCAATTGAAAGGTATCACTAGCCTGATTTTCGGGTAATAGATTGATATACAAGACAGTAACAAGCAAGGCAAGAATCGGAAAAAGGAGCGTACGGAATGACATTTCATTTTTTCGGGCGAAGTACAGCATCACCATCGGAAACAGCACATAGCTTATATTTCTTTGCAGAAAGAAGTCACTTTCTTGCCCGATGAAGGTAGGAATTTGTGCAATAATGCCAGAAACCAAAATACCAATGAAGACAAATAAAATATCTTTTTGTTGGTATTTAGGCGCGGATGAAGCGGAGAAAGAGAGACGTTCATGCCAAAAAGCAGCGAACGGACTGTCAGCCAAAGAAGGATAAACAGCATCAAAAGCACGTTGAAACGCTGCGGGATTTGTGCGGTACAATTGCTCTAATAAGCGAGGATTATCTATTTCCTTACTAATCGTTGCTTGCAATTGTTCCAGCGAATTTTGTTCGGATTTCATTAGTGAGAATGGGTTAAAAGGGTTATTGAGAGGAACGAATAAGCATTTCGAGTGCGTTGAGATGATCAGCAAAGGCGGCTTTGCCCTCGGGCGTGACACGGTACGAAGTATTCGGTTTTTTACCAATAAATTGTTTCGTCACCTCCACGTACGCGAGTTTTTCAAGGGAAGAAAGGTGACTTGCTAGGTTTCCGTCAGAGCTTTGGAGTTGCGCTTTGAGTGTACCAAAATCTACTGAATCATTGACAAGTAAAATAGACATAATTCCTAGCCGCACCCTGCTTTCAAAGGCTTTATTTAGGTTTTCTATGTAATTTTTCACTTCTCGTATTTTTGATAGATAGTTAAACCATACACTATGTGTAAAATTCCGAAACCTAGGCCCCAAAAAAGTAGTGCGTATTCGACAAAAAACAAGGCAGAAAGACCTACGGCAATTTCTGTTATTCCTACGTAAAAAATATCCTCAATCGTATATTTACTTGCATTTAGAAGAGCTAGACCATAGAAAATGAGGGTAAACGGAAGAATTAAGTCAATTTGTTGGCGAACAAGAAAGAAAATACACACGATTCCACCGACTAAAAGTGGCGTGAAAAAATGAATTAAAAACCGCTTGGCTGTTGCATCCCAAAGAAGTAAACTGAACTGTTTTGCCTTGATTCGTGCCCAGATAAAACCTGTAAATAAAGAAGAGATAAGTACAAAAATAAAACCTGTAACAAGTGTTGCCAATACTTCTGGACTTTGACTTACCGAACGGTAATATCCGCCGTCTAAAAGAGATAAATCGAGATAAATATACACACCTATTACACAAAGAAGCGCGTACATGCCAATAAATATACCTGCTTTTCCACTTAACGAAAGAAATCGACTCGCACGCTCCATCAAGGATCTGATTTCCCGTAGGGTTTCCAATTGATTGTGTTGTTCACTCATGTTTTAAAACAAATAAAAAGTACTTTGAAATACAAAGTATGTTAAAAAAAAGAAAAGAGACAAATGAATGTCTCTTTTTATTCTTTCAGGAGAACTTGAAAATCGAGGTAGCAGCGTATTTTCTATCACCGTTGCTATTCAAAGCTCTTATTTATCAATCCAAAACGGATTACTTATCACTCAATGCAGCTAGAACAAGTAGTGGAAAAATAGCTAATCCGTTATAAATCCAATAGCCATTGCTGTAAGGTGGCACCTCGATTAGCTTAGTAACTTCTTTTCCTGCTTCCATTTTAACAGGAACGTGCGCATCTAGTTTTTCTTTGTATCGGCTACTTTCTGTCGTATAATGAATGGTATAATCACCCGAAGGAAGATTGTTAACAGTCAGTGACCTCACGTTTTTCCGATTGACAATCAATTGGTCGTTGATTGTGACGTACGTAAAAGGCGTTGGTCTATTGAGCTTGAGCGCCACACTTCCGGTATTCGAAGTTTCTGTTTGGTAAGCAACCTGAATATGTTTTGCACATGAGCTAAACAGAAACATTCCACTGATTAAAAGAAAAGCCACTTTTGTTTTCATTGATATCTTCTAGTATTATTTGAATGAAAGAACCTACCTACTCGGTTCGATTTTCTATTTTTAACTGTAACTAAAACGGGAACTAGGCTATTTTAGTGCAAAATTCATGCCCTCATTTATTTTCCCAACCATCTATGATTCCAGCCTTTATATCCGTGTAATTTGAAATCAACCAAATAGCTAGCAGAATCAAGGCAATGGTTTTACCATGTTTTTTAAGTAAGATTTTGACATCGTTTACGAAAGTATTCATATCTGTAATTTTAAGGATAATACTAAACTCATAAGGCTGGGCATCTTTGTCAGCTAAAGAAGAAAAATCTGTTTGCAGTACTTCGCCGATAACTCGCAAAGAATGTAAACTTGGACTCACCTCATTATTTTCAATTCTTTGAATCGTTCTAAGCGTTAAACCTGTTTTCTCAGCAAGTTCTTTTTGGGAATAGTGTTGACTTTTTCTTCTTTCCCTTATTTTTTCACCCAAATCCATGTGCAAATATCTCGATTAAAATTCATTTATGTTCTGACATAAAGACGTCAACTGTACGTCATTTCAGCATAAATTACGAAAGAATCTCTTTGATTTCTTCTTTTTCTTGTGCGGTTATCTCATTCCAACGCCTGTCTTGTAAGCCCATTTCGATAGAATAGAAAAGATTGAGATGAGGCGTGATTCCGGCTTTTACCAAATCTCCTTTGATTTTTTTATAATCGGCTGCTAACAGGTCTTCTTTCGAGTATATTCCAATCAAATTCAATATTTTGACCATATAAGGTCCGAAATTTTTAATTTCTTCGAGATTTTCCATAGGACACGAAATAGATGCTGATAGTAAGTATGTTAATCAGAAAATTAAAGGGACGGAACCTTCTTTTCCATCCAATAAATGGTAAGTTTGTTAAAAATCAATTTATTATATGAAAAAAGTCCACCTATTCACTTGTCTTAGCATTTTCTTCTGCACGTCTTGTTTACCGTTTGCATCTTTAAACTCTACCACACAAATAAAAGCAAATGATGCATTTATTTTAGGTGATAATATACATGAGAAATTTACGGCAAAAGTGACCAATACCTCCAAATTTGAGCTCACACTTTGGCAATATCCTATAGATGGAGGAAGACATTCTCCTGTGAACTTAAAAGCGTCTTCCGAAGTAAAGGTAAAAGTCAATGAAAATACTGCATTACGAATTGAAAACAAAGCCAATGAAGAAGTTGCTGTAAAACTGAAAGTCTCTGGAGATACGGGATTATCTATGGGCTATAAGAAATAATCTGAAGTTGCGTTGAATACATCAAACTGGCTTATTGAGAAGAGATACTAAATGAAAAAAGCCATCATTGCTGATGGCTTTTTTCTGCTCCCGAAGCTGGGCTCGAACCAGCGACCCTCTGATTAACAGTCAGATGCTCTAACCGACTGAGCTATTCGGGATCGTTTTATTATAAACGTGGTGCAAAAGTATAGTATTTACTAATACTTGTCAATAGTTATCTCTATTTTTTTTTCAAATCAGTTATTTTATACGTGTGCACGGTCTAAAATAAGCTCTTTTACACGTCTTGCATCTGATTTTGTAAAATTCTGAATTAAAATTTCTTCTTCTCGTGCTCTTGCCTTGATGCGTATTGTCGAGAAAAAAACACCTGACTCAATTTCAACTCCTGCGATATCATTATAAAAAACGAAATTCTCGTTGGAAGACATGAACTTACGAATGATGAAGGTTACTCCTTTTTCAGAAAACTCAACAACATCTGGGAAAAGTGGATTCATCCAAAAACTAGCTGAAAACTGTTCTTTCATCATTGGTTTATTTATTTGAATGGGACATAGACTACTTTTTTTGTTTCAAAGAACTCTTCTTCAAAATACGAGCTCAAGTCATATACTTTTTTAGGTCTATTAACCTCCGCAAGTTCTTCTTGTAAATCCCCTCCTTTGAGATACAAAACACCGTTATCCAATTTATTGAAATGATTTCTACTGATTTTATTTTGAATCCATCCCATAAACGGTTGTAGACGCGTAACAGCACGAGAAACTACAAAATCATAGAAGCCATCTGCACGTTCAGCACGTTCATGTTGTGCTCTGACATTTTTTAGACCCAAACCGTCAGCCACCTCTTGCACCACTTTGATTTTTTTTCCGATGGAGTCAACCAAGTGGAAGCTCACTTCAGGAAATAAAATCGCAAGTGGAATACCCGGAAAACCGCCACCAGTTCCTACATCTAGAATTTCCGAGCCATCTGTAAAAGAACATACTTTTGCTATTCCGAGTGAATGTAGCACATGTTTTTCGTACAAATTATCCATATCTTTTCGAGAAATGACATTAATCTGCGCGTTCCAGTGCGTGTATAGTGCATGCAGTTGAGCAAACTGCTCTTGCTGTTTGGGTGTAAGGTCGGGAAAATACTTTGCAATAATCGAAAAATCTGACACTTTAATAGAGTTATTTTAATGAAATCGTTATCTCCAACGTAAACGTTTAGGATTCGTAAACAACGTGACAATGCCTAAAATAAATAAATATCCTGTGAATAAGAATTCATAATAAGGCATACGCCAAATACCTACATTAGAACCTAGTTTTCTGTTCAAAGAACCGAAAACTAACCATTTAACCAAGATATAACCAATAAAAACCCCAAAAACAAACCGCATCCAGTCAGTTATAAACAAAATAGATTCGAGATGTGACTCTTTGCTAACAGCCGCCGGAATACGCGCCCAATCGGGTACTTGGAACAATTCTGGTTGGAAAAACAGGGCGGGGATGAATAAAAACCAGCTAAATAACTGACCATACCACAATAACCCGAGATGTATTTTGTGTTTAAGTTTATATTTTTTCCCAACCGACAAGTGACGTCTTTTTTGGATAAACCAATCTTTCCAGTTTCTCTTGGGTTCAGAAAGCGTGTACGCATCAGACTCAATACAAATCACCACATTTTTTGCATTCGCAGTTTGATTTACAAAAAGGTCATCGTCTCCGCCAAGTAGTCCGTAATGAGATGAAAAACCACCATTCGCCCAGAAGAAATCCTTTCTGTACAGTAAATTCCGCCCAACTCCCATAAACGGAATACCCGCTAATGCAAAAGAAAGATACTGAACCGCTGTTTGGAAAGTTTCATATCGAATCAAGGCGTTTAATCCACCTGCGTAAGCGGGATAAGGAGAGTACCCAAGGACTATGTCTTTTTCACCGAGTGATTCTGCCATTCGTTGTACCCACAACTCACTAGCAGGACGGCAATCAGCATCCGTTACCAAAATAAGTTCTTTCGAGGCCTTCTTTATTCCCATAGTGAGGGCGTATTTCTTGGCTGTAAAATGAACGGGAACCGTTTCTATCCGCACAATTTTGACATTCGGGAAATTATCTTTGTTTGTCAAAAGATAATCGTACGTACCATCTGAGGAACGATCGTCCACGATGATGATTTCAAAATCAGGATATTGCTGGTTTTCTAGTAAGGGAATAAGCGCTTGCAGGTTTTCAAGCTCATTCCATGCAGCCACAACAATGGAGACACCCGGAGCACTTTCAAGGAACTCAGGCACTTGCCTTTTGTAAAATGAAAGGCGAAGAAACACAAAAAGGATGTACATCAATTGCCAAAATACGGCTGTCAAAAAGAGGAAAGGTATAACGTCATGCCAGAGCATTTATTGAGTTATTTAGTGAGAAATGAATACAAATATAAGGATTGTTCATAAAGTGCCTCTAACAATCCTGATATTTACACAAAAAACAAATTATCAACTACTTGAATAATCAATTCTTTCTACATCCTTGTATTTTTGTTTACGTAATAAACTACCCATTTTTGGGTTCCTAACTTTTCGGATATGCTTCGTTCTTTTTATTCAAAACATACATTAGAAGCTGGCCTAGATGAAGCCGGACGCGGTTGTCTTGCGGGGCCTGTCGTGGCAGCGGCGGTCATTCTTCCACCAGATTTTTCACATTCTTCCCTAAACGATTCAAAGCAACTTTCAAAACCAGAAAGAATTAAATTACGCTCAGAAATAGAACGGGAAGCCCTTGCTTGGTCAGTTGCAGAAGCTTCTCAACAAGAAATTGACCAAATAAATATTTTGAAGGCTAGTTTTTTGGCCATGCATAGAGCGATTGAAAAACTGGATACTCGTCCCGAACATTTACTTATCGATGGAAATCGCTTCACTCCTTTTCCTTTGATTCCCCATACTTGTATTGTAAAAGGTGACAGTTTATACTATTCGATTGCAGCGGCATCAATTTTAGCTAAAACATACAGAGACGACTTGATGGAAGAATTAGATGCACAATTTCCTGCGTATGGTTGGAAAAGAAATGCTGGATATCCGACGATTGCACACAAAAAAGCTATTGCAGAATTTGGACTTACGGAATGGCATCGAAAGACATTTCGGTATACGATTCCGACGGAGGAGGATACCCCCAAAGTATAACTTTCCAAAGTGGAAACGCTATGTAATCTTGGATTAACGCACGGAGTTTTGCCCTCCCACCGATGGAAATAATTTTTGCGACTTCTATCCCTGACTGATAGTAAGCTTGGCGCGTATCGTAAGCTGAAATGCCAAAAAACAACTTAGATGTAGACAAATCATTCAGATTCTTACTTTCCCTTCCACCGAAAGTTATAAATAACCACTCTTCTTTAAAATCAAGGTAACGTTGTATAGAATCTGTTGAACTCACAAATCGATTATCCACTTGGAGAGCAATACCTTCATCAAGCCAAGTAGGAATTTTTGTTTTTGCTTTCCACCAACCAACTTGTTGCATCAGTTCAATATGAGCTAATTCGTGGGCAACGACATCGGCATTGGCATTATCTTTATTCAGAATAATCCAAGACCCAAATGGCGAGCCCAGACTACAACCTGCTCCTTCCGGCTGATGACATACATTTTGAAACGATTCATCCGTTGAACAAAACAAAATAGTAGGAGAACTCGTAAGGCCACCCCAAAAGTGCGCTACTTTTTGCTTTGCTGCTTGTACAATGTCAACATATACACGCTGCTCCTGCTCTGATAACTGCTTATTTTCGTGTAAAAAATGACTGTATTCTCTCCCATCTAACCAATACAAACGGGCTACGCTAACCAAAGGTGAAAAAGAGACATAAAGCAAAGCCAGTAGAAATACAAAGCCAATGTAAGAAAATCTTTTTTGATATTTCATCCCAATAAAGTTCATTTATTTATCCTTTGTAACCCTTTTCGGTAAAATTATCCCTCTCTAAACAGATAAATAATTTACCATCCTCTTTAAAAGTCCTTTCATTGGTCGTACTTTTGTATTCTAGTTACTAAATCCAGTACGAAGTTAAATCATTTTAAACTAAATATTCTACGTATGTCTTTCTACAGTATCATTTTAAATGTACACCATTACTTGGCTTTCATCGCTTTACTTCTTCTTTTAGTAGCAACTATAAACGGAATTTTGGGTGTTACATCCGAAAAAGTTTTTGAAGATAGCCACCGCAAAATCAACCTTTTTGCCTTGATTTCAACACATACTATGTTGTTATTAGGTTTGGTTCTTCTAGCTATTTCTCCCACTGCGCAAATTGCATTTTCTGACATGGCAGCTACCATGAAAGATGGCGTTTTACGTAAGGCAATTATTGAACATCCAACAACAAATATTTTGGCAGCAGTTTTAGTAACCATCGGAAATGCCAAATCAAAAAAGGCGATTGGTCAAGGTAAGAAATTCAAGTTCACTGCTATATTTTTTGGCTTAGGACTTGTACTCATCTTAAGCCGTTTACCTTGGGAAAGATTATTCTAATCTCTGTATTTTAAAACTAAAAAGCCTTTTTCAATGTATCATTGGGAAAGGCTTTTTTTATGATTGTATTCTTTGACGGAGTTTGTTTATTGTGTGCGCGTTTTATTCAGATTATCCTACAAAAGGATAAAAAAAGAGCGATTCGGGTAGCTCCCTTGCAGTGGATTTCTGACCCACGATTAAAAAACCAATTTGGTGACTCTGTTATGGTATTGACGTCCGATGGTCAATGGCTCGGTGGCTCTGATGCTGCGTTGTATGTACTCGTTCGTTTACCAAAATATACTTGGTTAAAAATGGCCTATATTTTACCAAAGTCCTTTCGCAACTGTCTTTACTCTTTCATAGCAAAAAAGCGCTATCATTGGTTCGGACAATCAGAAACGTGTAGAGTCCCAACACAGGAAGAAAAAAAAACATTTCTGACACCCGAAGAAGTTAACCAAATCCAAAATACGTGGATTGCTCAAAATAACTTTTCTTGATTCTAACTCAAATTCTTCAGTACCCAAATTTATACGTCATAAAATCAATCGAAAAAACAACTGTATTGAAAGAGTAACGTACCCATCAAAAAAGTGACAATTTCAAAGTAATATTCTTGTTGATATCATTCACACATATAAAAGCTCATATCAAATTTTGTACCTTTGTTTTTATATTTGACTTCATAACTAAACCCAATAAACCATGCATAATGCGTTTTTTAACACGCCAACACCTCAAAACGAACCTGTTTTGTCGTATGCACCTGGAAGTACAGAACGTGCGAATCTTCAGAAAGCACTTGAAGAAGCACGCGCTGTAACGGTCGATATTCCGATGTATATTGGAAGTGAAAAAGTGTTTACCGACAAAAAAATCCGTTTATCTCCTCCACATGACCACCAACATACCCTCGGTTTTGCATCAGAGGGAGATGGAAACCACGTAAAGGCAGCTATTTCAGCAGCATTAAAAGCAAGAACCGCTTGGGCGAATATGCCTTGGGAACACCGCGCTAGTATCTTCTTGAAAGCAGCAGAACTCATTGCAGGCCCTTATCGTGCCAAACTAAATGCGGCAACCATGCTTGGGCAGTCTAAAAATGCATACCAAGCAGAAATAGACTCCGCTTGTGAACTCATTGACTTTCTCCGCTTCAATGTGGCGTATTTGCAAGAAATATATTCTGAACAGCCTGCATCTTCACCCGGTGTATGGAACAGACTGGAATACAGACCATTAGAAGGGTTTGTATTTGCCTTGACTCCCTTCAATTTCACAGCAATTGCAGGGAACCTTCCTGCTAGTGCAGCGTTGATGGGGAATGTGACCGTTTGGAAACCTGCCTATACACAGATTTACTCTGCTCAGGTCATCATGGAGGTGTTCAGAGAAGCGGGCTTACCCGATGGCGTAATTAATCTTATTTATGTAGATGGTCCCGTTGCAGGAAACATCATTTTCAAAAGTCCTTTCTTTGCAGGCATTCACTTTACAGGAAGTACTGCTGTTTTCCAGACCATTTGGAAAACAATTGGAGCCAACATTCAGAGATATAAAGCATATCCACGCATTGTTGGAGAAACCGGTGGAAAAGATTTTGTGATGGCACACCGCTCAGCACACCCGAAAGCATTAGCAACAGCATTGGTACGTGGTGCTTTTGAATACCAAGGGCAGAAATGCTCGGCAGCGTCGCGCGCCTATGTTCCTTCAAACATTTGGTCGGAAGTAAAAGAATATATGCTGGCTGATTTAAAATCCATGAAAATGGGCGGAACAGAAGACTTCTCGAACTTCATTAACGCAGTCATTGACGAACGTGCATTTGATAAAATTAAGCGATTCATTGATACTGCAAAGGAGTCTGACGAAGTAGAAATCATAGCAGGGGGTCATGCAGACAAATCCAAAGGATATTTTATTGAACCTACTGTTCTAGTGACGACGAACCCGAAATATACAACGATGTGCGAAGAGATTTTCGGCCCTGTTTTAACGATTTATGTATATGATGAAAACCAATACGAACGGACGCTGGAATTGGTTAATAGTACTTCGCCGTACGCCTTGACGGGGGCTATCTTCGCACAAGATAGATATGCTGTTGAATTAGCGACGCGCAAGTTGGTCGATGCAGCAGGTAATTTTTATATCAACGATAAACCGACAGGTGCTGTAGTTGGCCAACAGCCATTTGGAGGAGGCAGAGCATCTGGAACAAACGACAAAGCGGGTTCTAAGCTCAATTTGTTACGTTGGGTAAATGCGCGAACAATCAAAGAAACGTTTAACCCACCGACAGACTATACGTATCCGTTCTTAGGTTAATTTCCGGTTGTATTTACACGAAAAAAGACGGCTACGCCGTCTTTTTTCGTATGAAGCAAGTCATCAAATTATTTCGCTACTTCGTCACGCAATGCTCTACGCAAAATTTTACCCACATTAGTCTTCGGAAGCTCGTCTCTAAACTCAATGTGTTTCGGACACTTGTAACCCGTCAAGTTTTCTTTACAGTACGCTTTGATAGCCTCCGCTGTCAAATTAGCATCTTTTTTAACAACAAATATCTTCACAGCTTCCGTCGATTTCTCATCAGGAACGCCCACACAAGCTACTTCCAAGACACCCGGCATACTTGCTACAACATCTTCAATCTCATTCGGATATACGTTAAAGCCAGATACCAAAATCATGTCTTTTTTCCGGTCAACGATTTTGAAATATCCGTCGTTATCCATAAATCCGACATCTCCCGTTTTGAACCAACGACGGCCATCCGCAGGATCATCAAACATTACTTTTTCCGTTTCATCTGGACGATTGTAATAGCCAAGCATTACTTGTGGGCCGTGTGCACAAATTTCACCTGCTTCTCCTGTATCTGCCCACGTGCCGTCTTCACGCATAATTTTGACATACGTACTTGGCCACGGAATACCGATTGTCCCGATGCGGTTATCACCTACTAACGGATTGGATGTTAATACTGGTGACGTTTCAGACAAACCATATCCTTCTGTTGGTAAATTTCCGGTTAGTTCCTTCCAACGAGTAGCCACTGCCGACTGCAACGCCATTCCACCCGCCGAAGTAATAACCAACTTAGAGAAGTCTACTTCCTTGATTTTCGGGTGGTTCAAAAGTCCATTATATAATGTATTAACACCTGTAAAAATATGTGGTGGATATTTTTTCAAATCCTTGATAAATGCTTCTAAATCCCTTGGATTAGTAATAAGCAAGTTCATAACACCTGTCCGCAAAGCTGTTAATGCATTGACAGTCAAGGCATAAATATGATACAGAGGCAAAGCTGCAATAGCTACGACCTTGTCATCTACTAATTTATTCGTGACAGCACCTTGCCAAGATTCATTGGTTAGCGTATTGGCAACGACATTTCTGTGTGTCAACATGGCACCTTTTGAAACCCCCGTTGTACCGCCTGTATATTGGATAAATGCCAAATCTTCGTGCCCAACGGCTGGACGCGTATAGGTCATGTTCGCTCCTGCACTTACCGCCGACATGAAAGACTGCGCTTGTGGCAAATTGTACGGAGGAACCATTTTTTTAACGGATTTTACGACAAAATTAACCAACTGTTTTTTCGGAAAACCCAGCATATCACCTAGTTGAGTAATGAAAACATGTTCAATAGCTGTGTCTGCAATTACTTTCTCGAGATGTGAAGCGAAGTTAGCCACAATCACAATGGCTTTTGCGCCAGAGTCTGTGAATTGGTGCTTCATTTCGCGTGGCGTATAGAGTGGGTTGGTGTTTACGACAGTCAAGCCTGCACGAATTGCACCGAACATAGCAACAGGATACTGTAAGCAGTTAGGCATTTGGATAGCAATACGATCGCCTTTTTTCAGGCCTGCATCTTGTAAATAAGCGGCAAAGTTACGAGACAGAATATCCAATTCTTCAAAAGTAATTTCTTTACCCATATTTGAGTAAGCGGCATTGGAAGCGAAGCGCGAGAAACCCTCCTCTACCATATCCACCAACGAAGTATATTGATCAGGATTTATATCAGCAGGAACACTATCGGGATAAAAATGTAACCAAGGACGTGATTCATCAGTCGTTTGCATAGGGGTTGTTTTTAGTATTGTGGTAATGAATTGGTATTATTTTCTGTAAAAATAAAATAATTTTAAGAAATTCAACGGTATCGTATCTGATTTTTTCAGGTTAGGGAGAGATACACGAAAAAAAAGAAGCTACCCAACACGGTAGCCTCTGTGTATCAATCTTTTGCGTAACCGAATTTTTCAAGTTTTGCTTTTTTCATTCGCCAGTCAGGCTCTACTTTGATGTATTGTTCGAGGAAGATTTTCTTTGCGAAGAACTTCTCCATGGATTCACGTGCTTCGATACCTACTTTTTTGATTCTTTCTCCTTTGTGGCCGAGTAGAATAGCTCTTTGTGTAGCGCGTTCCACGTAGATTTCAGCGCTGATCCGAATAATTGCTTCTTCTTCTTTGAATGCCACGATAGCGACTTCACAGCTATAGGGAATTTCTTTTTTATAATTCATCAAAATTCTTTCTCTGATGATTTCAGCAGCAAAGAAGCGTTCTGGCTTATCTGTCAATTCGTCTTTCGGGAAATAGGGCGGGTGAACAGGGAGAAAGTCAATGATTTTAGCGAGCAAGTCTGAGAGTCCTATGCCTTGAAGAGCGGAGATAGTCAGGATAGCGGATGGTTGAAGGATACCCTGCCAATGTTCTATTTTTTCTTGAATTTGCTCATTTTGCTTTTGCAATATGTCTTCAAACATATCAAAAAATACGTTCACTTTGCTGAAAGCATCATCAAGAGAAGTTTGGTTTTTGTCCATTTTTTGTAGTTTTTTAGGCTCAGAGATAAAAAATATTTCTCGTGT
>JBKBRQ010000061.1:12852-13639 GCA_046292055.1 Spirosomataceae bacterium
TTTTAAGTTTTTGGATAACGTCTTCTTCATCGTACTTTTCAAAAATATCTGTTACGAATAGGATAACATCGGCGTCTTCAAGTGAACCGTGGACAAACTCCATCATGGCACTATGCAGTTCATACATAGGTTTGATAATACCTGGGGTATCCGAATAAACGAGTTGGAATTCGGTATCACCGATAACGCCATTGACCATTCCCATGATTCGGTGGCGGGTAGTTTGGGCTTTAGACGTAATGATGGATAGCTTTTCGCCTACCAGTTCGTTCATTAAAGTAGATTTCCCGACATTCGGTTTACCGATAATACTGATAAATCCGGCTTTGTGGTTTGGGCTTATGGGCTGCTCGTTCATTATTTTTATAATTTATTTTACAAAGATACTTGATTTTAATAAATAATCTTGTACCTTTGTAATCCCAATTAAGGGAAACAATATCGCGGGATGGAGCAGTTGGCAGCTCGTTGGGCTCATAACCCAAAGGTCACAGGTTCGAGTCCTGTTCCCGCTACAAAATAAAGCCCTAATTTGCTGATTATCAGTTGATTAGGGTTTTTTGTTTTTATTTTGTGGCGTAAAATGTGGCATTTGAGAATAAAAACAGTATTTTACTTTCTATAAAAACTCTGAGAAAATACAGTAGAGCAAAAATACTTTCTTAGCAAAACCCTAAAGAACCTAAAATAAAAAAGCCCAAACGTTTGACGGTTCGGGCTTCAAAATTAACTTTTCAATAAATCTTCACTACTCAAACATTGTTTGCATTCAAGATTTGACAACTCT
>JBKBRQ010000062.1:0-13484 GCA_046292055.1 Spirosomataceae bacterium
TAAGCCGAGATATGAGAGAGATTCAATTCAGAGAAGCCATTCGTGAAGCGATGTCAGAAGAAATGCGTCGTGATGAAAATGTGTTTCTAATGGGCGAAGAAGTCGCCGAGTACAACGGTGCCTACAAAGCAAGCCAAGGAATGCTTGACGAGTTTGGCCCGAAACGTGTTATCGATACGCCTATTGCTGAACTTGGCTTCGCCGGTATTGGTGTAGGTGCTGCTATCAATGGTACGCGCCCGATTATCGAGTTTATGACTTTCAACTTTTCTTTGGTAGCCATTGACCAAGTGATTAACAGTGCTGCCAAAATCATGGCTATGTCTGCTGGGCAATACACTTGTCCAATCGTATTTCGTGGCCCTACGGGTAATGCAGGACAATTGGGTGCACAACACTCACAAAACTTTGAAAACTGGTTTGCAAATACACCTGGTCTTAAAGTTGTTGTTCCTTCCAATCCGTATGACGCAAAAGGACTATTAAAAGCATCTATTAGAGATAATGACCCTGTTATCTTCATGGAGTCTGAAGTAATGTATGGCGATAAAGGGGAAGTTCCTGAAAGCGAATACTTAGTACCAATCGGACAAGCAAAAATCGTTCAAGCAGGTACAGATGTAACCCTTGTCACATTTGGTAAAATGCTCTCGCGCGTGGTTATGCCTGCAGTTGAGGCGCTTCAGAAAGAGGGTATCAGTGTTGAAGTCATTGATTTACGCACCGTTCGCCCAATTGATTACGCGACAGTTGTGGCATCTGTTAAGAAAACAAACCGTTGTGTTGTTGTAGAAGAAGCTTGGCCATTAGCAGCGATTTCTTCTGAAATCACGTACCACTTGCAAAGAAATGCATTCGACTATTTAGATGCGCCGGTTATTCGTGTCAATAGCATGGATATTCCACTTCACTATGCGCCTACTTTGATTGAAGCGACGCTTCCAAATGTAGAACGTACGGTAAAAGCAGTTAAAGAAGTATTATATAAGAAGTAATCTTTTTCACAGAGAGTCATTTCTACAAAAAAGGCTTCCGCAACGGAAGCCTTTTTTGTGTTTATATGTAAACTAGTCTTATCATTTCTTATAAACAACTCCATCTTTCATGACGAAAGTCGTCTTCATCAAAACTTCCGGATTTGTTAATGGATTCCCTGTTACTGCAATAATATCCGCTAATTTCCCTTTTTCAATTGTACCTAATTGATCTGTCATACCCAGAATTTCTGCATTTCCAATAGTCGCAATTTTAAGACATTCTGTCATGGGCATACCTACCTCATTCATATATACAAATTCTTTGGCATTATAACCATGCGGAAAAACACCTGCATCCGTTCCAAAAGCAATTTTAACTCCTGCCTTGTATGCACGCTCGAAAGCTTTTTGTATGAGTGCCCCCGTTTCAATCGCTTTCGGCACAATTAATGGGTGGTAATATCCTTTGATTTTTGCCGAATCTGCCACAGTTTTACCTGCAATGATTGTTGGCACTAAATAAGCGCCTTTTTCCTTGAAAAGAGCAATCGCTTCATCATCTAGAAATGAACCATGTTCAATTGTTGTGACACCTGCTCTCAAAGCCCTTTTCATCCCTTCAGCACCGTGTGCATGTGCTGCCACATGGTATCCATAATCTTTAGCTGTTTGAATAACGCCATCTAATTCGCTTTCAGTAAATTGGGGACCTTTCCCACTTTTTGCAATGCTTAGCACACCACCTGTTGCCGTAATTTTGATGCAATCTACTCCATCTTGGTATCTTTGTCTAACAGCTTTTCTCGCTTCATCTGCACTGTTTACAACTCCATCTTCTGTGCCTTCAGGAAATTGAATATCTGCACGCCAACCGTTTGTAGGATCACCGTGTCCACCAGTTGTCGCAATCGTTTTCCCTGATGTAAAAATACGAGGCCCTGCAACCGTTCCTTTGTTAATTGCATTTCTAAGGGAGATATTCACGCCTGAACCACCTAAGTCACGAACCGTTGTAAAACCTGCCATAAGCGTAGTCATTCCATTTTTTTGGGCTTCAAAGGCAATATCAGAAGCAGTCATAGACATTCGCTTGACATATTGGTCTTTGCTCGTTTCACTTTCTAGGTGTACGTGCATGTCAATCAAACCAGGTAAAACTGTTTGTGTGGATAAATCAACTTCCTTATCCGCGCCTGTTGCTTTTGTGAAACCATTTTCTACAGCAAGAATTCGATTTTTTTCTACGACAATCGTTTGTTTTGCCGTCATTTTTCCAGTCCGCGTATCCAAAATCGCTCCACAGTGAATCAATGTTTTTTGTGCCCAAGCTGAACTTGAACAGAACAAGAATACGTAAAGAATTTTCTTCATCGTGTTTGTAATTTGTTTAGGTAAATGAGAATAAATAAAAATTCAAATCAAGAGACAAGATAGATGAAAACTATGATTTGTAAGATTATTTAAAGAAAAAGTATTTTTATTTTAAAAACAAAACAGGTTAACCGCATTAAAAACAAAAGCTCTCCCCTTAGTAAGAGAAGAGCTTTGCAATGCCTTTGGAAATCGTATTATTCTTTATCGAATGCTAAGTTTTTGTAATCCAATATAGATTGTTCGATGACTTCATGCGCACCTTCTACGCCGTATTCATACGCGATAGCACATTGTTGTGGTTCACCAGGAAGATTTTTATATGTCAAGAAATAATGTTTTACTCTTTCCATTACTGCATCTGGTAACTCGCTAATATCCTTAAATTGACCGTACAGTTGGTCACCGACCAAAACAGCGATGATTTTATCGTCAGCTTCTCCCTTATCTAGGAAACAGAAACCACCGATGGGACGAGCTTTTAGAAGAATGTCACCATGTGGAATGTTGTGACTAGATAAGACACAAATATCAATTGGATCTCCGTCTCCACACTCTACGTTTTCAACACCGTGAGCACGCGCATAATCTGCGATTCCATCTCCACAATACGTTTGTGGGATAAAACCATACAGAGCAGGAACAATATTAGAATACTTTTGGGGACGGTCAATGGTTAAATAGCCAGATTCCTTATCAATTTCGTATTTGATGGTATCAGAAGGTACAATTTCAATGAAAGTTGTAACAATTTCAGGGGCATTTTCACCAATAGGGATACCATGCCAAGGATGTGCCTTGTGTGTTGGCTTCATTTTAACGGTTTTCGGTTTGATTATTTTTACTGCGAATATACTTCAAAAATGGGTCGAGCCCTACATGAAAATAGTTATTTTTTGGTAAATATATAGAGTTTGTTAAACCTTTTTGCCTAAATTTTAATTTAATGCTTTGATAATTCGTTGGATTTGCGCGTAATTAGCATTACTTTTTTAATTGTACACCTTATAACATCAGTCTGTATATCTTTTTAATTATTCACATAGTAAGTGATTATTCCTATGAGTCAGAGTAAACCAAAAGTCATCAAAGATTTTGAAAAATTTGATGAATCTATGCAAGAGCAAATCAAACTTTCCTATCCAAATGGATTCGTTGACCACCTCATTCGTTTTACGAATAAGGATGGAAAAATTGTCAGTGCACTCCCTTTTGAGACCGATGACAAGTACTACCTTATCCGGATGACAGCAACAGAAGCCAAAGATATCATCCGTGACGATACGGATTACGATACAGATGGAAATCTAAAAGATAATATCAAAGACGAGTACGAAGACAAGTATGCGGATTTGGATTACATGCAGGTTGGTGGAAATAAGCCTTCACGTGATGATGATGACAGTTATGACGATTAATTTTTGTTAATATCTTGTTAATCTATCACTCTAAATAGCACATTCTTTCCTAATGTGACGTTCCTAGTCTTACAACCACTTATTCATTTATTATGCGTTTCACACATTTAAAGTCCTTCGTTCTTGGCTTTTCACTCCTTTTTATTATGTCTTCGTTTTCCCAAGCACAAACGGGCATTTCGTTTGAAAATAGCAACTGGAAGACTATCCTAGAAAAAGCAAAAAAGCAAAATAAATTGGTTTTTCTGGATGCATATACTACTTGGTGTGGACCATGCAAAGCCATGCAAGCCCGCGTTTTTCCGGACCAACAGCTTGGTAACTTTTACAACGCTCACTTTGTCAATGCTAAAATAGATATGGAGCAAGGAGAAGGACTGAAACTAGCCAACAAATATCCGATTCAAGGCTATCCAACCCTTTTATTCATTGACCCCGTCACTGAAAAAGTAGTAAACCAAGCATTGGGTTATCGAAGTATCGAACAATTGATGAAGCTTGGCCAACAAGTTACGGCTAAAACCAAATGATTTGTTCTGTATGCCTACTGCTACTTACTGGACAGAAAGATATCGTACAAATAAAACAGGCTGGGATGTCGGTGGAGTAACACCTGCATTCCAGCTTTTTTTCGATAAAATCCAGAATAAAGATACACCTATTCTAATTCCAGGTTGTGGGAATGCCCACGAAGCACATTATTTACTCCAAAAAGGATTTACAAATATCACGTTGGTTGATATTTCTGCTTACTTGGTCGAAAAACTACAAGATGAATTAAAAGAATCTATAGAAAAAGGGGTTTGCCAAGTGATTTGTGCAGATTTTTTCTCTTTGCAAGGGCAATTCGACCTCATTTTTGAACAAACCTTTTTTTGTGCTCTTGACCCTTCTTTGCGCTCAACCTATTGCCAGAAGATGTGTGAACTTCTTTCCGTCAATGGTCGACTTGTAGGACTTCTTTTCGATAGACAGTTTCAGGGAGGTCCCCCATTTGGCGGATCAAAAGAAGAATATCTCACGCTTTTCTCCTCTTTCTTTTTGATTCATTCCTTGACTCCCTGCACCCATTCCATTCCTGCACGCGCAGGAACTGAACTTTGGTTTGAAGTTAGCCCCCTTTCTCCTAGTCTTTCCATCAAATCTTAGAGAAAAGTTAAAGTAAAGAATCTTTTTTAGATGAATTATTCCTATTTTTCTATCTATATATTGATAGATTAAATGTATATTTGGTCATATCCATTTGGAGTGGCTTTTTAAAAAGCACCTAGAAAGGTTTACTAAATCCCAAGTTACAAGTCCATGCCTTACTCAAAAATACTCACTATTTTTGCACATCCTCTATTGGAACGCTCTGTTGTGAACAGAGAACTGCTCAAATCTTACGAGCCATCACACATTGAACTGATTGATTTATACGAGAAATATCCACACTTTTTACTTCCTATTGAATACGAAAAAGAGCTTTTGGAAGCACATGACATCATTCTTCTTCACCATCCACTTTATTGGTACAGTTGCCCTCCGCTATTAAAACAATGGATGGATGTTGTTTGGGAAGTAGGCTGGGCATACGGTCCAGGTGGAACTGCACTGAAAGGGAAGAAAATCATGCAAATTGTAACCACCGGAGGTAGTAAACACGCTTACAGTTATGAAGGCTCCAATACAGGTACGATTCGGACATATCTAAAACCGTTTGAACAAGCCGCAAAAGTTTGTCAGATGACTTATTTACCTCCCTTTGTTATCCATGGAACACACAGGTTGTCGCGGCAAGAAATTCAACAATATAAACTGGACTTGGATGTATTATTGCGACGTCTGCGCGAGGAAGACTTTATTCAGCAAACATTTGAGCCTGATTCCATCATCAATGACTACCTTTATTTATGACCAGCTCCCTACTTGTTCAATCACTTATATTCTTAGGCGCTGCTATTTTTGTAGTTCCCGTTGCTAAAAAATTTGGACTTAGTTCAATTATCGGTTACTTACTCGCCGGAATTCTCATTGGTCCGTTTGGACTACAACTCACAGGCGACAATGGCCAAGATATCATGCATGCTTCTGAGTTTGGTGTCGTTATGATGCTTTTTTTAATTGGATTAGAACTAGACCCAAAGTCTTTTTGGGAGATGCGAACTGCCATTCTAGGACTTGGAGGAAGCCAAGTTTTCATTACTGGTTTATTCTTATTTGGCTTTCTCTACATTTTTGAATGGCAAATAAGTACTGCTTTTGCTCTTTCAGCGGCATTTACAATGTCATCTACGGCGATTGTCTTGCAAACGCTAAAAGAAAAAAACCTAGCAAAGACGGTAGCAGGAGAAGCCTCGTTTTCTGTACTATTATTTCAGGATATCGCTGTTATTCCTTTATTAGCGATACTTCCTCTTTTAGCACATGCACAAAAATCTGATGCGGCTATTTCTCCTTCACTTTTCGCAAATCAACCTGCTTGGTTACAAGCAATTGGATTCAGTACTGCAATTGGTTTAATTCTTTTATTGGGGAAGTACATCGTTGTTCCTTTTTTGCGCTTTGTCGCAAAAGCTGGCCTCCGTGAGTTACTATCTGCCTCTTCTCTTTTTTTGGTGATTGGGGTTTCCGCACTTATGCAGGCCGTTGGGTTATCTCCAGCGCTTGGTGCGTTTATGGCGGGCGTTGTTTTGGCTAATAGTGAATTTAGACACGAACTTGAAAGTAACATCGAGCCCTTCAAGGGACTATTGCTTGGTCTTTTCTTTGTATCTGTTGGGGCAACCATTGATTTCCAACAGATTATTCAAGACCCCGTCGAAGTTCTCTTGCTGTCTGTAGGTATTTTAACCATCAAATTTATCATTTTATTTCTCATCGGGAAGGTATTCCGAATGGGGCAAGATCAAAATAGACTATTTTCCTTTGGATTAAGTCAAGTTGGTGAATTTGGCTTTGTTATTCTATCCTTTGCCAACCAATTGGGTATTATTGAAAGTACAATAAACGCCAAAATGATGGCCGTGGTAGCCATCACCATGATGACAACACCTTTTCTTCTTCTTTTGAATGAAAAATGGATTGAGCCTTATTTTGGTACAAAAAGGGCGATGCCAGACGAACAAGAACCCGATGAGGTAGATAATTTCCAACCAATTATCATTGCTGGTTTCGGGCATTTTGGAAGTACAGTCGGTCGTTTACTTCGAGCAAACGGCATTGAAGCAACCATTTTGGATAACAACTCGGACCGGGTGGAGTTACTCCGAAAAATGGGCTTTAAGGTATTTTTTGGAGATGCAACCCGACTCGATATCTTAGAGTCAGCGGGTCTATCCGACTCTACCTTAGTCATTGCTGCCATTGATTCCCCGGAAGCAAATAAACGCATGATTGAAACCATTCGAGAAAAATACCCAGAAAAGAAAATTCTTGCCCGTTCTCGAAACCGATTTGATGCCTACGAATTAATTGATGTAGGTGTTAAAAATATTTACCGTGAAAGTTTATACAGTGCTGTTCAGATGGGTGTCGATGCACTTGTTGAACTTGGTTTTCGGCGCTATACAGCCACAAGACAAGGGCAAAAATTCATTGATTTCGATGAACGCTCCCTACACAGATTGGCTTCCAAACGCTTTGACATGAACGATTATGTTATTAACATGAAAGACGAGCTCGAATGGCAAGAACAATTATTTCAAAATGATACCACACAGCAACTGGAATTATTGGACAAAAGTTGGGACGGGGGCTACATTAAAGAGAATTTGCAACAAGAACAGAAGGAAAACAATAAAACAACGTAACCGTCATGTATTCCCTCTACTCAGCTTTGATATACAGTATTTATCTCTTTGTGCATCTTTTTTCGCTTTGGAACAAAAAAGTAAAATGCTGGATGAAAGGGCAACAAACTACCCAAAAATTCATCCATCATTTTGTCACCCTCCCGCCTGACACTTCGCCGTTGTACTGGTTTCACTGTGCGTCTCTCGGCGAGTTCGAACAAGCACGCCCCCTCCTCGAAGAAATTAAAAAACGGAACCCTTCTATTCGAATTTTGCTCACTTTTTTTTCACCTTCAGGGTATGAAGTACATAAAAATTACCCTTTGGCAACCTATGTTCTCTACCTTCCTTTGGATACGCCTTTGTTTTTACTTCCTTTTATCGATGCATTCAAACCTACAGTTCTTTTCCTGGCTAAATATGATTTTTGGCCTAATTTGATTTCTCTACTGTACAAAAGGAAAGTGCCTATTTTAGCATTTTCGACGGTTTTTAGACCCACCCAAGTTTACTTTCAATGGTATGGTATCTTTTTTCGAAAAACATTAAAAAAAGTCACGTTTTTATTCGCACAAGACAAAAAAACAGTTGATTTATTAACAAAAAAAGGATTTACACAGACTGCCCTTGCTGGCGATACGCGCTTGGACCGAGTTATTCAAATCGCATCTAATCCGAAAAAATTCCCTAATTTGACCAAAGATACTACCCGTTTTTTTGTTGCAGGTAGTATCTGGGAAAAGGATTTTCGACTTATTCAACCATTAATTCATCAGTTTCCTTCCCTCCATTTTATCCTAGTTCCACACGAAATAAAAGAGGCTCAGATACAAAAATGGGAAAATGAATTAAGTCATTTAACCGTAATGAAATGGTCTGATTGGCACACAAAAAAAGAAATCATACTTCCTAAAATCTTGCTGATTGATACAGTAGGTATTCTTTCGTCGCTTTACTCTGTCGCCTCCTTTGCTTATATTGGCGGAGCATGGGATAAAGGACTTCACAACACATTAGAAGCTGCGGTGTATGGTATTCCTATTTTTTTTGGAGCGAAAAAACACCACTCTTTTCCAGAGGCAAACGAATTAATTGCTTTGGGTGCGGCATTTTCCGTACACGATTCTACCGAGTTAAAATACAATCTTATACAACTCTTAAACTCTGACGAGCGATATAAAAAAGCAGCAGTGACAGCACAAAAATACATCTATGAAAAAGCTGGAGCAACGGATAAAATTTTAAAATTAATCGAGGATATGGCTTTAATTCCCTAATTTCCCTGTTAATTCGCAAAAAAGCTGCTAATTTTTACGCGTATGGATATTACGATGATTGGTTCGGGGCATGTTGCTTGGCATCTCGCCCACGCATTTGAAGAAAAAGGGTTCTCAATCGTATCTGTTTACAGCAGGCAACTAGAAAAAGCCGAAGATCTTGCTGAGACCCTGTATGCTTGTATTCCAACAAACTCATTGGATTTTACAAATTCTGCCTCAGAACTCTATATTTTGGCAATTTCAGATGATGCTATCGAAGAAGTTTGCCGAAAAATCAGTTTACCAGAAGGTGCAATCCTTGTTCATACCTCAGGTGCAAAATCCATTCAACTATTTGAAGATATCATTGATAATGAACGATTTATACCCATAGATTACGGCGTATTTTATCCGTTAATGACGTTTAGTAAAGGCAAAAAAGTATCTTTTTCTTCTATACCCATTTGTATAGAAGCGAGCGATGAAAACACAGAAGAAGTTTTAGTCAAATTAGCAAGTGAATTATCGAACGAAGTCCATCTGATTTCGTCAGAGCAACGGCGTGTTTTGCATGTATCCGCTGTTTTTGCTTGTAATTTCACGAATCATTTATGGGCATTGACAAAAGCTATTGTTGAGTCAGAAGATTTACCGTTTGATATTTTGAAACCGTTGATTCAAGAAACGGTAAAAAAAGCGATGAAAGCCCCTCATCCAGCAGATGTACAGACAGGGCCGGCGATTCGGCATGACCAACAAACAATTCTAAACCATTTGGCCTATTTATCGGAAGACGATGATTTATTGAAGGTTTACCAATTACTTACAGAAAGTATTCAGGATTGGCACCAGTAACTTGGCAATAAGAAAAGCTATTCTAGGCAAACTTTTGTGGAAAGCTTGTTCCAAAATAGCTTCTTATATCTCTTTGTAAATTACTTTATATTTTTAAAAAAAGTAGGTGCTGTTCCGTACAATGGCGTTTTTCCATCCCACTTTTCAATGAATTGTTGTTGAATTAATAACGGGGTCAATGATTGTTGCCTCAATTCATTCGCTCGTTTTTCTGCTTCTGCTTGAACAATCATTTTCTTGGCTTGAGCTTCAACCAATCTCAATTCATTTTCAACTTTCATGGCTTCTTGTACCGCTTTATTTTTTGCATTTACCGCATCCACAATTGTCTGAGGGTACTGAAGGCCGCTTGTGAGTTGTTCCAACCTAAACCCCTCTTTTTCCAATACATCCGAAAGTGTTTTTTGAACATCACTTTCAAATTTCTCTCGATTACTTACGATTTCATCTGTACTGTACTTATTCATTTGCAAACGAAAGGCGTCTTTCACATAATTCAAAATCGTTGTTTCACTAACTTCTTGAAGCGTTTTACGGTACTTTTTGAAAATTCTCGGTGAGTTACCAGCCACAATATTGAAGGATAATGTAGGATCTACTGAAAAACTACTTCCATCTTTTGCATTTACTCCAAATGCGTCGTAATCAATCGTTTGAACGAATGTGGCATACTGCTCTACATTTTCTGTCCAGGGATTATACCAAACCCGACCTGTGACGAGTGACACATCTTGTACTCCTTTATCTGTTCCATATTGTTTGATGAGGATTCCTTCATGTCCAGCATCTATTCTGGTGCAACTTGCGAGAGTGGTCGCTAAAAATCCTACGAAAAGGTATTTTGTTTTCATCTTGTTGTTTGTTTAAGTTGTTTTTGAATCGTCTTAATGAGGTAATAATTTGAAAGAACACCTAGACAGAGTAAACCAAAACCAGCCATGACCGACGAATCAGACGGTTGGCGGACGAGTTCTACAATCCAACTAAATAGCTGTACTTCTGCCAAAAGAATTAGGGGAGCGAGGAATAAAATGATTTTCTTAGTCATTGTTTGCTATGTTTAATACTGCTACAAAAACGATTTATTGAAACCTTCTTACATATTCTTTTATAGATATTCCAAGTAAATTGTCGCTTTATACAACCCTTTATGTTTTCATTTTTTTCTTTTTGGCGGCGGGGAATAAGACGTTATTCAAGATGAGTCGGTAGCCGGCAGAGTTTGGGTGCAGGTTTAAATCTGTGGGTTCTTCGTTTACAAAATGTTGATAATCTTCTGGGTCATGGCCACCATAAAATGTCCAAAAACCTTTTCCGGCGGTTCCATGTAAATATCTTGCTTCTTTCAGTCCCTTCGATTCCGCTAAAACGATGACCTCTGGTTTGATAGTACTTTTACGAAAAGCCGTCGTTTGCCCCATAAATCCTTTGATTAAGTTTGCATGGTTTTGCGTCAACATAGTCGGGATTGGGTCGTACTTAGCAGAAAACTCAAATAAGGTAAAATAATCGTTATTTTCTTCGACGAACCGTTCGTTTGGTGTATTATCAATGGTAGAAAACTCCACTTCGTACGGATCTTTGACAAGCGAGAAATTCGTAAAGGCAAATGTTTGGTCAAAATTTAACTTCTTATCAGCGGCAGGATCCATCCCATCACCATCATAAGGTGTTTCGACAATGTCAATACCCTCTGCTGCGAGAGCGATATCGAACGTATCCGTTGCATTGCACATGGCAAACATATAGCCGCCACCCAGTACAAAACCTTGTATTTTTTTAGCGACAGCCAATTTCAATTCCGAAATCTTAGATAATCCGAATTTACGCGCGGTCATTTCAGCTGTTAATTTTTGTTCTTGAAACCAATTTGTCCCTCTCATTCGAAGAAACTTACCAAACTGACCCGTAAAATCCTCGTGATGGAGATGCAGCCAATCGTATTCGGGTAATTTATCGGACAATACTTCATCATCAAAGACTTTATCATAGGGGATTTCAGCGTATGTCAATGCCAACGTAACGGCGTCGTCCCATGGTTGGGCAAAAGTGGGTGTATAGACCGCTATTTTAGGTGATTTTTGCAACTTTACAGCATCTGAATTAGTGTTTGGACTGGTAACTTCTTGCAGAATTTGGGCTGCGGTTGCTTCTGAAATGAGTTCATAACTAACCCCTCGAATAATGCATTCATTGATAAAAGCCTGCGTTGCGGGGAACATAAAACTCCCTCCACGATAATTGAGAAGCCAGTCGATTTCAACCCCGTGTTTATCTAAAATCCAAAAGGCGATTCCGTATGATTTGAGATGGTTTGTTTGTGCATTATCCATAGGAATAAGCAACTGATTTGCCTTTGTAACCTTGGATAGACTGAGAAAAATGATAAACGGCAAGATGCACCATCTCATTGGCTTGTGAAAACTTCGCTTCATGATGAACTTTGTAATCGAGTAAATAGAAAACATAAATAGGCGGTCAATAGACAATTATTTGAACGAATATACAGAGAAAACGACTCGAATACGGATTAATTTTCAATTTATTCCGTACAGATTCTGAAACTTCAATTCGCATTTAGTATATGAATATCAAAGAGAACATTAGCGAAGGAATTCGCTCCATCAAGAGTAATATGCTCCGAACCGTACTTACCGCGGCCATCATTGCTTTTGGAATTACTGCACTTGTGGGCATTTTAACTACGATTGATGGTATGCAAGCATCTGTAAATAGTAGTTTTGCAGATTTAGGAGCAAACACATTTGATATTAAAATAGAGCAGCGGCGAGGGCGAAGAAGCGGAGTCGCTACCAAACAACAACCTCCTATTTCTTACCGTCAGGCCAATGACTTCAAAGCACTATTTACACAAAAAGCGAATGGCGTTGTGAGTATTTCAGCACAAGTAGCAGGAGCAGCCCAAGTAAAGTATGCATCTAAAAAAACAAATCCCAATACACGAGTTGTAGGAATTGACGAAAATTTCTTGGGCATTAAAGGATACATTCTACAAAGTGGGAGAATCATTAATGAGCGAGATATTCAGAGTTCAGCGCGCGTTGTTATTTTAGGTTCAGAAGTAGTAAAGTTACTTTTTGCTAATGAATCTCCAATTAATAAAGACATCTCTATCTTGAATGACCGCTATCGTGTCATTGGCGTTTTAGAGTCAAAAGGTAGTTTGTCGGGTGGTGGAGATGACCGCGTGGCATTGGTTCCTCTGAGTTCGGGCAGACAATTAGCGGCTAATTCAACATTGACTTTTGACATCACTGCCTCTGCGGCGAGCACCAGTGGTTTAGAATATTTGATGGCAGAAGCTTCATCGCTTATGAGACAAGTACGAAAAGATCTTATTGGAGTGCCTGACTCCTTCATTATGGAACGTGCCGATGCCTTAGCTAAAGACTTTGAAGACATCACCGGGTATTTACGTATTGGAGGCTTTGGCATTAGTTTTATCACTTTATTAGGTGCTTCCATTGCACTCATGAATATCATGATGGTCTCTGTAACTGAACGTACACGTGAAATAGGTATCCGGAAAGCATTGGGTGCATCACCAGGGAAAATTCGTTTCCAATTCCTAATGGAGGCTATTGTTATTTGCTTACTTGGTGGGCTAGCAGGTATTATTTTAGGTCTTTCTGTCGGCAATCTTGTTTCGTCACTAATTAGCAGCTCGGGTAGTTTTGTTATTCCATGGGGATGGATTTCACTTGGATTGATTATTTCTGTTTCAGTGGGTGTCATTTCTGGCTACTACCCTGCATATAAGGCCTCGCAGTTAGATCCTATTGAGTCACTGCGTTACGAGTAATTCATTTT
>JBKBRQ010000063.1:0-13449 GCA_046292055.1 Spirosomataceae bacterium
AATGCCAATTGGGGGAAATAAGCATCAAGCTAAAAACTGACGAAAGAACGTCTTTGTGTAAAAAACAAAGGCGTTCTTTTTTTATTTGGCAGATAAAAATTACAAAACTGCCATTCTGTCACAATTAAAAATCATTTTTGACGCTTGGCATATCAATTGTACAAGGTCATATCAAACGATTAAATTTACTAAACGAATAAAGATAATCATGGGAAAAATCATAGGTATCGATTTAGGAACAACCAACTCCTGTGTGGCGGTAATGGAGGGGAATGAGCCAGTTGTTATTGCCAACAGCGAAGGTGCTCGTACGACCCCATCTATTGTTGCTTTTCTAGATAATGGAGAAAAAAAAGTAGGTGCGCCAGCCAAGCGTCAAGCAATCACAAACCCTAAAAATACGATTCAGTCCGTGAAGCGTTTCATGGGTAAGCGTTATAATGAAGTAACGGAAGAGCTTAAAACAGTTGCTTACGACGTAGAACAGGGACCAAATAATACACCCAGAGTACGTATTGGGGATAGACAATATACTCCGCAAGAAATTTCAGCTTTCATTCTTCAAAAAATGAAACAAACTGCGGAAGATTATTTAGGAACAACCGTAACAGAAGCAGTTATCACAGTTCCTGCGTATTTCAATGATGCAGAACGCCAAGCAACTAAAGAGGCTGGTCTAATTGCCGGTTTAGATGTAAAACGTATCATCAATGAGCCAACAGCTGCTGCGTTAGCTTACGGACTGGATAAACAAGGAAAAGATGTAACTGTTGCCGTTTTTGACCTTGGTGGTGGTACTTTTGACGTGTCTATCCTAGATTTGGGAGATGGCGTTTTTGAAGTAAAAAGTACAGACGGTGATACGCACCTTGGTGGTGATGACTTTGACCAAGTAATTATCAACTGGTTGGCAGAAGAGTTTAAGAAAGACGAAGGTATCGACTTACGCAACGATGCGATGGCGCTGCAACGTCTAAAAGAGGCTGCAGAACGTGCCAAAGTTGAGTTATCTAGCTCGACACAAACGGAAATCAACCTACCGTATATCTTCCCGGTAGATGGTATTCCAAAACACTTGGTTCGTACATTAACGCGTGCAAAATTCGAACAATTAGCTGACTCTCTTCTACGAAGAATGATGGAGCCTTGTAAAAGAGCCCTCCAAAATGCGGGAATCCCGGTTAGTAAAATCGACGAAGTAATCTTGGTTGGTGGTTCAACACGTATTCCTCGTGTACAAGAAGAAGTAGAGAAATTCTTCGGTAGAAAACCATCTAAAAATGTCAACCCAGATGAAGCTGTAGCCATCGGTGCGGCTGTTCAAGGGGGAGTTTTGACAGGTGAAGTTAAAGATATTCTTCTTTTAGACGTAATTCCTCTGTCCTTAGGTATTGAAACCCTTGGTGGCGTATTTACCAAAATGATTGAAGCGAATACGACTATCCCGACAAATAAAGTAGAAACATTCTCGACTGCTGCCGATAATCAGCCGTCTGTAGAACTACATGTTTTGCAAGGAGAACGCCCAATGGCAGCTCAAAACCGTACGCTTGGTCGTTTCCACCTAGACGGTATTCCACCAGCACCAAGAGGTATTCCGCAAGTAGAAGTAACGTTTGACGTAGATGCCAATGGTATCTTGAACGTAACAGCAAAGGACAAAGGAACTGGAAAAGAGCAAAAAATCCGCATTGAAGCTTCAAGTGGTTTATCTGATGCTGACATCCAAAGAATGCGCGATGAAGCCAAAGCAAACGAAGAGGCAGACCGTCTTGAAAGAGAAAAAGTTGAAAAAGTCAATGCAGCAGATGCTATGATTTTCTCGACAGAAAAACAGCTCAAGGAATACGGTGAAAAGCTTTCGGACGCAAACAAAACAGCGATTGAAGCGGCTCTAACAGAACTCCGCGCTGCGCATGGCACAAGAGATGTTGCTGCGATTGATACTGCAATGGAGAAAATAAATACAGCATGGCAGGCTGCTTCGCAAGAAATCTATGCCGCCGACCAAGCAGCAGGTGCTAACCCAAATCCGGGTACAGATAACGCGGATGAAGGCGTGACTGATGTAAACTACGAAGAAGTAAAATAACTTTTTAGGAGGTCGTAATAATCAAAAGGGATACATCTATATGTATCCCTTTTTTATTTCCTTTTAACCATGAAAATGAATAAAATACTATTTTTGTTGATGAAAAGCTATAGCCATTTGAAACATAAATAATATAAAGCCATGTCACGCAAGTTTAAAAACCGATACAGAATAGAATCAGCTCGTTTAAAAGGCTGGGATTATGGAAGTAATAGTGCCTATTTTATTACTATCTGTACAAAAGATAAAAATCATTATTTTGGAGAAATTAAAATCAAAGCATACTCCTTTAATGAAAATGACATAGACACGCCTCCCTTACACTTCATAACAGATGCCAATGCATTGGAAAAAAAAATACGATGCGCTAAAACTTCACCCAGACCAAATAAGTGAGATACCGATGTCTATTCTTAACCCAATAGGTGCTATTGCCTATGAAATGTGGTTAGCCATTCCGACCTATTTCCCATTTATTGAACTGGGATGTTTTGTTATCATGCCCAATCATGTTCACGGAATTTTGATTATCAATAACGAAAATGTAGGGACGCGAGATGACAAAAACGTAGTAGAGGCGCGATTAATCGCGCCTCTACCGAATAACGGAATCAAACAAAAAAATGGTGGTTTTGCCGGCGATAAAAACCCAATGTTTCATTCAAATATCTCGCGTGTTATTCGATGGTATAAAGGTCGCTGTTCATTTGAAATCAGAAAATTGAATGAAGATTTCGGTTGGCAAAGCAGTTTTTATGACCATATCATACGCACCCCCAAGGCTTTTGAGAATATACAAAATTATATCGAAAATAACCCATCAAAATGGGCAGATGATTATTTTAGTGAAATTGATTAATGTGGCGACGCGATGAATCGCGTCGTTACATTAATCAGTTTCATTCATCGCATAGAAACATCGCAATTATTTGATGTAAACATACAATCTATCTTCTACAGATACGTGATATCTTTTCATATACGTGCACCTTCTGTAGATACGTGATAAATCACGTATCTACTATAAATTTAAAACACTGAATTCCTTCTCGACTACTTCAGTAGCAGGCACGAAAACAGATGTATCGAATAGATTTACATCAATATCATTACTAGATAAATTTGCGATAGAAACTCCATTATTTGAAACCGAAATTTTTAATAATTGCCCTCTGAAACCCACTCGGAACGAATAGCTCGTCCACTCTTTCGGTAAAACAGGCTTAAACGAGACTTTACCATCTTTGACACGCATCCCACCGAAACCTTTCACAACGGACATCCACGTTCCTGCCATCGATGTAATATGCAGACCGTCTTCTGTATCATTATTGAAGTCATCCAAATCAAGTCGGGCCGTTCGTAAATACATTTCGTACGCTTTTTCTTCTTTCCCTAACATCGTCGCCAAAATCACATGTACACAGGGCGACAAAGAAGATTCATGCACGGTCATCGGTTCGTAAAAATCAAAGTTTCTTCGTAAATCTTCTAAATCAAAGTCGTTTTCAAAGAAATACATCCCTTGCAAAACATCCGCTTGTTTGATAAAACAAGAGCGTAAAATTCTATCCCACGACCATTTTTGGTTGATTGGTCGGTGTTCTGTGATGGCGTCAACAGGAAGGAGTTCTTTGTCTAAAAACCCATCTTGTTGCAAATATACTTGTCTTTCAGGGTCATACGGGAAGTACATATTTTCAATGATATCCTTCCATTTCGCAGCCTCCTCTCCTTCGTTGAAGGCATTTGCACCACAAATCTCTTGGTATCTTGACGCATTTTGTTTCACTTTTTCAATCGCTTCGAGCGTGTATTTCAAAGTCCAAACAGCGATATAATTGGTGTACCAGTTGTTATTTACGTTATTTTCGTACTCATTTGGCCCCGTTACACCGAGCATCACGTATTTTCCCTTACTTGCAGACCAATTCACGCGCTGTGCCCAAAAACGAGAAATTCCCATCAGTACATCCAATCCAAATTCTGCCAAGTAGGATTCATCCCCAGTATAGGTAATATAGTCATAAATCGCATAGGCAATGGCACCATTTCGGTGAATTTCCTCAAATGTAATTTCCCATTCGTTGTGGCATTCCTCACCGTTCATTGTTACCATCGGATAAAGTGCAGCACCATTAGAGAAGCCAAGAAGCTTTGCATTTTCTATAGCTTTTTTCAGATGATTATGTCTGTAAACCAATAAGTTACGTGCTACATTTTGGTCAGCAGTTGCTAGATAAAAAGGTAAGCAATACGCTTCAGTATCCCAATAGGTCACACCACCGTATTTTTCACCTGTAAATCCTTTTGGCCCAATATTCAGACGTGCATCACCTCCTGTATAAGTTTGCTGCAAATGAAAAATATTGAAGCGAATGCCTTGTTGTGCGGCATCATCTCCTTCAATAACGATATCATTGTTTTGCCATTTTTTATCCCAAGCTTGCACATGTTCTGCTAGTAATTGGTCAAAACCTAAACGTACCAACTGTTCTATCGATGATTTAGCCCGATTCATCAACTCCTGTTTTGAGTGATTTTCAGACGATAAGTTTACTGCAAATTTTTCAATGACCAATGTATCTCCCTCATTTACAGATACTTTTGTTTCAGAAGCAACGTATTTTTCTTTTTTAATTGGCAATGTATTTAATGCCAATAAAGCACCATTTTTCATGACCTGAAAGTGCATTCCGGTACACACCTGAAATGTAGGTACGGTTTCCCAAACAGATTGTTTTGTCTGAAGTGTCAAGTAGGCTTCGGCATGTGCTGTTTCTTTTTCTACCTCTTCCCAAAACTTTTCTCCATGATTCGAATCCCTGTTGGAGACATCGCCATCAAGAAAACTTTCAATTTGAATTTCACCAGAAAAATTCACCGCTTTCACTGCATATCGAATTGCACCTGCCTCGTCAATAGAAAGACTACAAAAACGGCTACTTGTAATTTCGATTGTTTTTCCGTTTGGTAAAGTAACCAAGCAATGTCTATCCAAAACGCCTCTTTTCATATCTAGAGAACGTTTGAACGAATGAATTTCTGCCGTTGCTAAGTCCAGACGTGTGCCGTCCACATGAATATCTAAGCCAATCCAATTGCAGGCATTGATGACCTTAGCAAAGTAGTTCGGATAGCCATTTTTCCACCAACCTACACGTGTTTTATCAGGAAACCAAACACCTGCTACATAATTTCCTTGCAATGAATGTCCTGAATAGTACTCTTCAAAGTTTCCTCTTTGTCCCATTCGTCCATTCCCTAAGCTCATTAAGCTTTCTGTGACTTCGTTATGCGCAGCGTGAAACCCCTCCTCAACGACACACCAAGGGTCGATTGTCATGTAATTTTTCATTTTTCGTCGTATGTATTTTAAAAGTTAAAGTATTAGTGTGCTAAAACAGTGAATAATTCATCTGTTGTAAAACCTGTAAAAGAAGGAATCAAGACATCAGCGATAGCTAAAACGTCTGGGTCGCCTATACCAACGGTGAACATATTCGCGGCTTTTGCAGCCTGAAGTCCCGCATACGCATCTTCGAAAACAATACAAGAAGTTGGCTCAACGCCCAATGCTTCTGCTCCTTTTAAAAATACCTCAGGGTCTGGTTTGCTATTCTGAACAGAATTACCATCAATAATGGCATCGAATTGCGAAAGCATCCCAATTTTATCTAAAATTTTCACTGCATTTTTACTCGCTGAGCCTAAAGTACATACGATTCCTTTTGCTTTAAATTCCGCAAAAAAAGCAGCGACACCCGGCAAAACGTCTGCCGGTGTCATGGATTCAACTAACTCTAGGTAAAGCGTATTTTTCCAATTTGCGTAGTAATCAAATTGTTCTTGAGAAAGGCTCACTTGTCCATGAGCGAGAATAGCTTTCAGTGAATCTACACGACTGATTCCCTTTAGGGTCTCATTAAATTCTTCATCAATATCAAAGCCAAGTTTATTGGCTAACTGCTTCCACGCTTGGTAATGATAAACAGCAGTATCTACAATGACTCCATCTAGGTCAAAAAGAAAGGCATTTATTTTCATTAATTCTGTATTTCTAATAATAAAAAGTCCATTGATTTAACTGTAACTCCCTCTAAATCAACTATTTCATTTGTAAGTAAATTTTTCGCTTTAGTAGCTCCTTTCAACACTTCTTGGAAACGACTCATAGGAACTCGTTGCGTCTCTGTGCTTGTATTCGAGATAACCATTATGCGTTGCTTATCAGTATATCTAAAATAGGCATATACGCCATCTTGAAAAGGTGAAAACTGCTTGAATTTTCCTTGTGTAATTGCCTCTGAGTTTCTACGAATGGTGGCTAATTTTTTTACAAAATCATAGGTCTCTTGTTCCAATGGTGTACGGTCTTCTGCTTTGAACTTACTCTGAGCATCTGTCTTCCAACCACCAATAAAGTCTTTACGTACTTCTGCATCTGACGGATTCTTGAAGTTTTTAACAGCTAATTCTGTACCGTAATATATTTGTGGGATTCCACGAAGGGTCATCAGCCAAGTGAGCCCCATTTTGTATTTTGAGTAGTCTTCACCAATCACAGATAGAAAACGGTCTTCGTCATGGTTATCCAAATACGTAACCAATAATTCTGGATTTTGATATAGGTAATCTTGTGCCAATGTTCCGTAAATGCGGTTTATACCATCATGCCAACCATACGCCTGATTTAATCCTGTTTTTATAGCTACAAACAACTGATAATCAATGGTTGACTGTAAATTACATGCAAAAGGCAGTTTCATGTTATTTCGTACAAATGCAGCTTGATTCGCGACGGGTGTCGCTATAGATTCACCAAATAAGAGTAGCGTTGGGTATTCAGCAAGCAAAGCATCATTGCAACGATTCATAAAATCCATATCGTTGTACATATAGGTATCAATTCGCCAAGCATCAATCCCAAAATATTCGACAGTCCAAATGGCATGTTGAATTAAGAAATTGGCAACGAATGGATTTTTTTGGTTCAAATCTGGCAAAAAGGACATAAACCAACCGTTTGTCATTACTTTTCTATCGTATTCAGACGCGTTCGGGTCTAGAACAGCAGGTTCTTTAAAAGACGTTTGCGTAAACGTATCCCATTGATTTAACCAATCTTTCATTGGTAAATCTTTCAGAATCCAATGATTGATACCCACATGGTTGTAAACCGCATCTTGGATTACTTTCAGTCCTTTTTTATGTGCTTCTTGGATGAGGTTTTTGTATGCCTCGTTACCACCCAATCGCTTATCTACTTGGTAATGATCTGTAAATCCATACCCATGGTACGCACTACGCATAGTACCATTTTCGTTTGTTTGCGCTTGGTCGTTTTCAATGACGGGATTCAACCAAAGTGCAGTAACTCCCAAATCAGAGAAATAATCCAAATGTTGTTGCACACCTTGCAAATCGCCTCCATGTCTAGCAAACGGGTTATTTCTGTCAACAATTGGGTCAGCCATGTCAGGGAAAGCATCATTGGACTCATCGCCATTGGCAAACCGGTCAGGCATAAGGAGATAGATGAAGTCAGCAGGTGAGAGTCCTTTGGGTTGGTAAGATGAACGTGGGAGTAAGTCAAAAGAGTGACGAACCGCGCCACCCTCGGTTTGTGCATGAAACACGAGTTGTCCTGGCTTAGTTTTTGGTTCAATGAGTAAGTCAACAAAAACATAATTTGGGTTCTCAACTTTATGTACTTTTTTAAGTTTCACACCCTTGTAAGTATCCAAAGTTACAGGATGCTTCGCAATGTTTTTGCCATAAATAAGTAGTTGAACCTCTGGATTTTCCATACCTACCCACCAATTCGTTGGGTTTACTCGAAGCATGGAAGTGGATTGAGCGTAGCTAAAGCCACAAACGAAGATTTGCACTATTACTAGAAATAGTACGTTTTTTCTTAATTTCATTCGGTATAAAAGTATTGTTCGACAAAGCAAAATAAAGCAATTAGTGAGTTTTTTCATAAAAAAAACATTTTTACCTTTGAAATTCACGCGAAACTTTAACCATAAAATGAAACGCTTATTGTTGCATCTTGCCCTTATGACAACCTTATCTACTGCAAATGCCCAAGAGGCTAATCAACCCAAAGACGACAAATTGATTATCTATCAAATTTTTACGCGTCTGTTCGGAAATACAAATTCAACCAATGCTTTCAATGGAACATTGGCACAAAACGGTACGGGTAAACTGAACGACATTACGCCAAGAAGTCTCCAAACTTTAAAAGAATTTGGTGTGACACATGTTTGGTATACTGGTGTTATTGAACACGCAACCATGACGGATTACTCTTCTTTTGGTATCAAAAAAGACCACCCTAGTGTAGTAAAAGGAATTGCAGGTTCTCCTTATTCTATCAAAGATTACTACGATATCAATCCTGATTTAGCTGTAGATATCCCTAACAGACTAAAAGAATTCGATGAGCTTGTTACACGTACACACCAAGAAGGACTAAAAGTCATCATTGACTTTGTACCCAATCACGTGGCGCGTTCGTATTTTTCAGACCAAAAGCCGGATGATATAGAAGATTTTGGTGCAAAAGATGATAAAAATGTTTTTTTTGACCCAAATAATAATTTTTATTATCTACCCAATACGCATTTTCAAGTACCCAAAGAGGTAAACCCACCTGTCTCATTTACAGCGGATTATATTGAATTTCCTGCTAAAGCTACCGGAAATGATGTCTTTTCAGCAGCGCCAAGTATCAACGACTGGTACGAAGCTATTAAATTAAATTACGGCGTACATTATGGTGAAAACCAACGGAGATATCTCAAAAACATACCTGATACATGGCACAAAATGCACCACATTCTACGTTACTGGGCAGCAAAAAATGTCGATGGTTTCCGTTGTGATATGGCCGAAATGGTGCCCGTAGAATTTTGGTCTTGGGTAATACCGAAAATTAAATCTGAATTTCCAGATGTTCTCTTTATCGCTGAAATCTATAATCCTTCTGCATATCGCACCTATTTATTCGAAGGTAAATTTGATTATTTGTACGACAAAGTAGGGCTTTATGATGCACTCAGACGACTCATGGAAGGGGGCGGACACACAGCAGACATCACCCGCGTCTGGCAACAAGAATCTGGTGACTTCGGCAATCGAATGCTTCGGTTCCTAGAAAACCATGACGAACAACGCATTGCTTCGCGTTTTTTTGCTAAAGATGCCAGAATTGGTATTCCTGCTATGTTCCTTTCGGCAACTTTACACAGTGGGCCACTTATGTATTACTTTGGCCAAGAATTAGGTGTAAATCCGACCCAAGCAGAGGGTTTCCAAGGTGATGACGGCAGAACAACCATTTTTGATTACTGGGGCGTACCCGAAATTCAAGCATGGAATAATAACGGGCAATTTAATGAGAAAAAATTAACAAAAGACCAAAAAGAATTACGCCAAGCATATAGAGAAATCAATGAATTTGTAAATAACAACTCTGCCGTCCGAAATGGCCATTTTCATGATTTGCAATACTTGAACCACCAAGGTTTGTCACCAAATTACAACGAGCAAAAAATCTACAGCTATCTACGCTTCAATGGTGAACAGCAGCTACTTATCGTTGTTAATTTTGATTTGACACATAGCTATAAGACCAACATTCGATTGCCAAAGGGAGTATTGGAAGAGACTTCTGAAACAGCAACAATTACGCAAATAGGTCAGAAAAAAGGGCGCAGTAAGCGGGCATGGAGTTCCCTACACACAACTGGCTTACCCGTAGAATGCCCTCCGAATTCGTATCAAGTCTTTCTTTTAAAATAACCCTGAACTACGTACAATTAAATAACTTAACCCTATGGCATCTAGTACAACTCCACTAAACAGTGGGAATTCCTCACAAAAACCAGCTTTATCTTTTTGGGATATATGGAACATGAGCTTTGGTTTTTTAGGTATACAAATGGGCTTCGCCTTACAAAATGCAAATGCTAGTCGAATTCTACAGACATTCGGTGCGGACGTTGAGCACTTGTCTTGGTTTTGGTTGGTTGCTCCAATTACAGGAATGATTGTTCAACCAATTATTGGGCATTACAGTGACCAGACTTGGACAAAAATGGGAAGACGACGACCCTATTTCTTAACCGGTGCGATTCTAGCGGCTGTAGGTCTTATCCTTATGCCCAACGCCGGAATGTTTGTAAATATATTGCCTACCCTTTGGATTGGTGCTGGTTTTCTGATGATTATGGACGCATCATTCAATATTGCTATGGAGCCATTCAGAGCATTGGTCGCGGATAAACTAAACTCCGACCAACGCACACTTGGCTTCTCCATTCAGACTGTACTCATCGGAATTGGAGCAGTAGTTGGATCTTGGCTTCCCTATATTTTAGCAGAATGGTTCGGAGTTACGAAAATTGCGCTAGCAGGCGAAGTACCACTTAATTTGATTCTCTCTTTCGTAATCGGGGCATTTTTATTGGTTGGTACTATTGTTTGGACAATTACCAAAACAACAGAATATAGCCCAGAGCAGCAAGCCATTTACAATGGTGAAAATACAGTACACGAGAAAGCCAAACTAAGTGCTATTTTAGTAGACATCAAAAACATGCCCAAAGCCATGAAACAGCTTGGTCTGGTTCAGTTTTTCTCTTGGTTCGGACTTTTCTCTATGTGGGTATTTTCTACCCCTGCCATCGCACAACACATTTATCAACTACCTATTGGCGATAATTCATCTGAAACCTACAACGATGCAGCCAACTGGGTAGGTGTTATATTTGGTGTTTACAACCTTGTCTCGGCTATTTATGCTTTCTTTTTACCGGCTATTGCGTACAGATTTGGTCGTAAAAAAACCCATGCATTGTCATTAATTGCAGGTGGAGCTGGACTCATCTCTATCTATTTTATGCCTTCGCCTGAGTGGCTCTTGGTATCCATGATTGGCGTTGGAATTGCATGGGCAAGTATATTGGCAATGCCTTACGCAATCTTAGCGGGGTCAATTCCACACCAAAAAATGGGTATTTATATGGGTATTTTTAACTTTTTCATCACATTACCTCAGATTACCAATGGAATAATCGGAGGCCTAATCGTGAAAAACGTATTCCAAAGTCAAGCAATTTTTGCATTGGTAATGGGGGGTGTTTGTTTGCTTCTAGCCGCAATTTCTGTTTTAAATGTAGAAGATAAAGATGACGTAGTTTTGGCTTAAAATGCCTTTTTTGTCATCGATAAATACAAAATACATATCCATGCAACCTCCTACTTGGTCTATTGTGGGAGGTTGTTTCATGAAAAATGAGCAAATTAGAACATACATATATATTTTCGATCAATGGAAACTAGCAAATCTGTCAAATTCGCTACGCATGTTATTTTATGGATATGCTACACTTTTCTGCCTGTTATTTATACAATACAAAAGATATCTAGTGACCCGGGCTTTGCTTCACAGTCCACATTTAATAATCCTTACTTCTGGGCATTCGTATCAGCCTCCTCCGTTTCACTCTTCTATATTAATTCGGAGATACTTATTCCAAATTATTTCAAGAAGAAGAAGAACTTACATTACTTTGGTATCTTATCTGTTGTAATTGGGCTATTTATTATCGTTCGGGTAATCATGCGTATTAATATTACAGGAAGTTCAAGCCTTACGTATTATTTCTATTTTAACGCGTTATTGCCCTACCTACTTATTTTCTCACTAAGCACCTCATACCGTTTTTTCACAGATTACCAGAAAGAACAAGAATTGATACGCTCCAAAGAAAACGAGCGATTACGGTCAGAACTCTCCTTCTTACGCTCGCAAATTTCCCCCCATTTTATGTTCAATTTAATGAACAGTATGGTATCTTTAGCAAGAAAGAAATCAGACATTTTAGAACCTTCTCTCATCAAAATGTCGGAACTCTTACGGTACATGCTCTATGAAAAAGACGATTCAAAAATAGCAGTTGAGAAGGAAATTCAATACCTTGACAATTATATCGCGCTACAACAGCTTAGGTTTGGAAAAAAGATTGCAATTCAGTTTGATCATTCTACCTGTCAAGACAATCATCTCATTGAACCCATGTTATTGATTCCTTTCGTGGAAAATGCCTTCAAGCATGGTACTGGACTAGTGAAAGCACCTTTTATCGAAATAGTCATTAGCTCCCAACCTTGCTGTTTGTACTTTAAAGTAATTAATAAAGTAAGTACAGAAACCACGGACTCCAAAGATACAAGCTCAGGTATTGGGCTTGCAAATGTTCGTAGAAGATTGGATTTACTGTATCCCAATGCACATACTTTGGACACTCGCATAGAAAACGACTTATATATCTCTGAATTACACTTAAACTTTGAAAATAAATGACTTTAAATTGCATCGCCGTTGATGATGAGGAACTCGCTCTCGAACTACTGGAAGACAATATCAAACAAGTTCCTTTTTTGCGCTTAGTAGGAAAATGCAATAATGCGTTTGAAGCCCTAGAAATCTTGCAAACTGAAAAAGTTGACCTTATATTCATGGATATCCAAATGCCTGGACTCACGGGCATTCAATTCTTGAAAAGTCTAAGTACAAGTCCACTCGTCATCTTTATCACAGCTTACGAACAATATGCATTGGATGGCTTTGAGTTAGATGTGGTAGATTATCTACTCAAACCAGTGTCGTTTGAGCGTTTCTTAAAAGCAGCAAATAAAGCACTTGATAAATACAGTGTTGCTCAACTTGCTCTTCAAACCCCCAACAATGAATATTTCTTTGTCAACTCTGAATACTCGTTGGTAAAAGTCAAATACGATGATATTACGTACATTGAAGGCCTAAAAGATTATATCAAAATCTATTTAAAAGCAACCACACGACCTGTTATCACACGAATGACCATGAAGAGTATTGAGGAAAAATTAATTCCTTACAACTTTATGCGTGTACATAAATCATTTATTATTTCGTTAGATAAGATAGTTTCGATTCGGAATCTAAAAGTGATGATAGAAAATGCAACAATTCCTATCAGTGAACAAAATATTGATGACCTCTTGACACGAATTGGCAGCAAATAATTTTGCATTCTATCGTTACAACAAACGGGTAGTATCCTGTTAATCACCTTATTTTTAGCATATTGTTTGACCGTTTAATAAATTCAATTTGTACTATTTTGGTAATTGACATTAAATCACTACCTTTGCGAAGCGATTAGAAAAATCTTCTTTGGAAGATTCAAAAATATATTTGGCTTTTAGCCAGTCTTGGTTGACAACCCCGAGAAAAGATTTCACCATCTTTTTTTCAAATGTTAAAATGTAAGAAGTGTGTATTCATTTCGGTTGTCGTTTGT
>JBKBRQ010000064.1:0-13441 GCA_046292055.1 Spirosomataceae bacterium
GTCCAACCCCTTGCATCCTACAAACGCAGACACGAAGAAACTCTCGTTTGTACAAATTCCGTCAAATCTACCTCGTTTTTTCCCGATAAAAAGAGACGATATTTGTGCCCTGCTGCCCATCGAGGAAATTGTCCGGCACCAAATTCACAAATTATATCGTAACATCGAAATTCTGTCTATCAACTTGTTCCGTATTGTTCGGAACGGTGACTTTACCCTTGAGGAAAGCGATGATATTGAAGCAGATTTTGTGGACGAAATCAAACAGAAAATCAAGAGCCGGCGCATCGGTCGAGTGGTGCGAATGGAAATCGAAAATGACTTTTCCCCTTGGGTCATGGACATCTTGAAAAATCGGTGGGAAATAGATGAATACAATCTTTTTGGGAATAATCCACTCATCGATTACACTTGTCTTTGGCAGATTGTTGGTATGCCGGAGTTCCGAACAACAACAAAACAGCAAACCATTCTTCCTGTTGGCATGACGCGGGATAAGATGAGCCATATTTTTGAGGCCATTGAAGAAAATGACATTCTACTTCACCATCCGTACAATAATTTTGAACCTGTTTTACAGCTCCTTGAAACAGCAGCTGAGGACCCGAGAGTTCTCTCCATTAAACTAACTATTTACCGTTTAGCGAAAAACTCACGCGTGACAGCCGCCTTGCTCAAAGCAGCAGAAAATGGCAAACACGTTTCTGCCCTTTTTGAAATCAAGGCACGGTTTGACGAAGAGAACAACATCAAAGAAGCACAAAAACTGGAGAAAGCAGGCTGTTTCGTTATCTACGGAATCGGTTGGTTTAAAACACATACCAAACTGATGCTCATTGTTCGTAAAGAAGGAAACCAAGTGGTTCAATATGCACACATGGCAAGCGGGAACTACAATGAAGATACCTCCCGCCTCTATACAGATATTGGAATATTAACAACGAATCCGGACTATACGCGCGATATTTCCGAGTTTTTTAATGTTATTACTGGACACTCACAACCTCTTGGTTATAAGCACCTTATCACTTCTCCAAGAGATATGCGAAACAAACTTATTTCATTTATTCGACGAGAGGCTGACAATGCTAAACAAGGTTTACCTGCGGGTATTTGCATTAAAATCAATTCGTTAGAAGATAAGTTGATTATTGAAGAACTATACAAAGCATCTCAGGCGGGCGTTCCAGTTCAGCTTATTGTCCGTGGTATTTGTTGCTTGCGACCTGGGAGAAAAGGATTGAGTGAGAATATCCGAGTCTATTCGATTGTCGGTGAATATCTGGAACATGCACGTATTTTTAGTTTCCGAAACAACAACGACCCATTGGTCTATGGTGGTAGTGCAGACTTAATGGTCCGGAGTTTCGATAAACGTATCGAATCTCTCTTTGAACTCATCGACCCAAAAGTGAAAAAGCAATTACTGCAAATTTTGGATTTCAACTTGAGAGATAATGTCAATAATTACTTACTTCTGGAAAATGGAGATTATCAAAAAATAGAGAATGACGAACCTGCATTCAATATTCATCAAGAATTTTATACAATACAAGAAACAGAAGAACCTAATTTAGATTTTATCTTCGGTTCTGTCCAAAAATACCAAGAAACAGCCTCGGAATAAAAATGCATAAAATCGCTAGATAAGAATCAATATACATTTATTGTCCTCTTTGTGAGTCAGTAAATGTGGCGAAAAACAAAAGGGGAGAAACCAGAAAACAGTTGGATTCTCCCCTTTTATATATAGCCTTTTTACAAAGATATACCCACACTGACTCCCGCACGAATACCATTCCCCGCGGTGCTTTTTAAGCGAATAGTTATAAAGTCGAATTTACCATCGCTGTATTGAGGAGCAGCATACCCCCGTACAAAAAGGATACGCGCTTTATCTGGATTATCAAAAATAAATTGCTGACGAATTCCTGCCAACCCCCAAAAAGTTGTTCTATTGGTTGAGCCTGACGTTGCAACCAATGTATAACCTCCGCCAAACTCTAAAAAAGTTTCCGCGCCAAACTTAGGAGGCATCGAAAGACATTGATTCGTCAGACGGTTCATTAATCGTTTCCTTAACTGATTTGCTGTTTGATTGTATGTTACAGATATGGGCAACATGACACTCCCTGGAATAGATGCAGACGGAGTTCCTAAAATGTACCCAAAACTAGCACGTGCAGCGACAAAGCTTTGTTTAAAACGCAAAAATGCATTCTCGTATCCCACAGAAAATCCACCTGAACTCGTTCCAGAGATTTCCGATACCACTGCTGACTTATAAACTGTTCGATATTGCCCTTGCCCGTGTAGCTGAATTGCCAGAAGAAGCCCGACAATGAAGACCAATCTAGGTATGTTTTTCAAAATTAACACGAATTTAACATTCTATTTCTTGCATGCACGAATACAAAAAAAGCAATTGTTTCTGAAAGTTTAGTGAAAATTCACTTATTTCACAGCTTAATTTCGTAAACTCAACAAATTACATGGAAAGATTCACCGGAATTATTGGAATAATAGGTATTCTTGGCATCGCCTTCTTGTTATCCAATAACCGAAAAGCTATTAATTATCGAACGGTAGGTGTTGGATTAGCTCTCCAGTTTGGACTTGCCGTCTTTATTTTAAAAACAGATATTGGCCAATCTATTTTTCAAACATTAGGCCTGATTATCAATAAAGTACTGAGTAAAGCAGAAAAAGGAGCTGAATTTGTTTTTGGTCCTTTGTACAACAAAGATTTAATGGGCGAGGCATTTGGGTCTGGTAACACCTTCGTCTTTTTCTTTGATGTAACAGCTAAAATCCTCTTCGTAGCAGTTCTGGTGAATATTTTTTATCATCTTGGCGTCATGCAACGTATCGTAGCTGTACTTGCCAAAGGAATGAAGTGGCTCATGGGTATTTCAGGTGCAGAGGCACTTTCAAATGTAGCAAGTGCTTTTGTAGGCCAAGTAGAAGCACAAATCATGATTAAGCCGTATGTAAAAAATATGACCATGAGTGAGTTGCTAGCTTCCATGACAGGTAGTTTTGCCTGTATCGCTGGCGGGGTAATGGCTGTCTATATATCTTTAGGCGTTCCTGCTCCGTATCTTCTAGCCGCGAGTCTTATGGCAGCACCGGGTGCACTTGTTATTTCCAAAATCATCTGGCCTGAAACGGAATCATCCGAAACCATGGGAGAAGTGAAACTAAATGCTGCAAAATCGCACGTTAACTTGCTCGATGCCATCGCTGCTGGCGCAAGTGAAGGGCTAAAAATCTCTTTGAATGTCATGGCAATGCTCATTGGTTTTATTGGATTAATCTTTCTGATTGATGCACTTCTTTGGCGAGTAGGCTATTATGGTTGGGGACAACTAGACCTTAGCATGAATTATATGCTTGGCAAGGTGTTCAAATATTTTGCATTAGCGATGGGAGTTCCATCAGCGGATATTGAAGTGGCTGGTTCATTGATGGGAACTAAAATGGTGGTCAATGAATTTGTTGCTTACCTTGACTTGGTCAAAATCAAAGACCAGATTCATCCGAAAACATTGGTTATTACTAGTTTTGCACTCTGTGGTTTCGCCAATTTCAGCTCCATCGCAATTCAAGTAGGTGGAATTTCAGAATTAGCACCCTCTCGTAGAAGTGATTTAGCAAAAATAGGTTTCAAGGCACTTATCGGCGGAACACTCGCCAGCTATATGTCGGCAACTATCGCAGGTTTATTGATTGGATAAAACCATTCGTACATAAAATAAAAAGGGAGCATTTTTAGTAAATGTTCCCTTTTTATATAATTAGATAATTACCTCGTCAATGTCAATACCAGCAATCACCATCGGCTCATACAGTGCCTCCACAATTAGCTCAACTTGTTCATTTTCAAACTCTTCTGTATCCCATACATTGAAATACTCCTGAATATCATCGAATAGACTCGTTGAATTTTGCTCTACTCGGTCAATAATAAAAGCCATGAAAGTACGAACTTCTTTTTCCATCCTATGGATGACGGCATCACCGGGCCAATCTATATTTTGATCTTCCCAAACATCTAATTTAAACCAATCTTTTTCTAAAAAAGCCTGAAATAATTCCAACTTACGTTCTTTATCTAACTTTATTTCTTTCATTTGTTGCTCGTTTTTTCGTTTTACAAAATTACCGAAATTCATGCAAACCAACGAAAATGATTGCTTTACGCGTATTCGATTAATCGTTTGATAAAATCTTACCTTTCACTCATCTTTACTCCTATATTTTCATGAAAAATAAATAAACTACTAGGTCTATAGACAGTAAAATAGGTACATTCCAACCATTTTTACTATTGTATGACTCTTACCTACATAAATCCAACTAAAGTACTTATTCATATGCTAAAACAAGGTGCCAAACTCCTATTACTTAGCGTTGTCATTCATTCGCTTTCGTCTTGTCAAAAGAATACGTCTACCGTTGAACCACAAGAATGTTGCAGCCAACAAGATTTGAGTATTCAATCCGTTGGTATTTTTGGGAACTGGCGGTTTGTACGTTATCAAGAACAGAAACCTAGCAAGTATGTGATTTCCATGGAAATAAAAGACGAGGTAAATAGCCAAGGTCTTTATCAACTTTCCGGAAAAAGTCCCGTCAACTTCTATTTTTCTAGTTTTACCTTGAACAAGCAAAAAGGTGAAATTAAACTAGAAGGAATTGGTGGTACAAAAATGGCTGGCCCGCAAGAAGAAATGGAGGCCGAATATGAATATTGGCGAAAACTTGCCGCTGTTTCTTCGTTTCGCCTGTCAGATGATTTACAAACGCTTACTTTCTCGCTACCAGCTCCACAAACCGACAAACTTATCTTTACACGTCTAAACAACAAAGATTAATTTACACATGAAAAAGCAACTTTTAAATCTAGGTATCGCCTTTTCTTTGGCGCTTGTCTCTGTACAATGTGGACAACTTAAAAACGTTGCCCCCACCCCTTCTTCCATTTCTGTTCCCGAAAGTTTTTCCACCACAACCCGTGAATTTTCGTTCGATTTTCTGCAGGCCATTCACAAAGAGGAAGACCCTACAAAAAATTTCTTTGTCTCGCCCCTCAGCTTGCATATTGCATTAGGAATGTTGCTTAACGGAGCAGATGGACAAACCAAAGAAGAAATAAAAACGGTTCTTGGTTTTACAAATGAGGACTTAACACAAATAAATCTCATCTACAAAGAATTAATCCAAAAATTGCCAACTCTTGACCCGAAGGTCACGAATACAACAGCAAACTCTGTTTGGCATGATAAAGATTTTACTGTTACAGCTTCGTTTTTGGAAACATTGAAAACAAACTTTAATGCAGGTGTTTTTGCTGAGGACTTCAGCAATCAAGCTACGGTAGATAAAATAAATAAATGGGCAAGCGATAATACCAATGCAAAAATCAAAAAAGTAATCGCTGAAATCAGCCCTTCCCAAGTAATGTTTTTACTAAACGCTTTGTATTTCAAAGGGGATTGGAAATATCCTTTTGACAGCAAACGTACCTATGATGCGACTTTCCAAGGGCTAACCAAACAAAAGGAAGTTTCTATGATGTCGCAACGCCAAGCTGTCCCTTACTTTCAATCTTCTGATTACCAGGTATTTGAATTGCCTTATGGAAGTGGAAATTATGCCATGACTGTTGTTCTTCCTAGTACAGAAACAGACATATCGACTGTGATCAAGAAATTCAATCAATCTGAATGGGAAAAACTCCAAAATAATCTCACTCCTTCTACCATCGAAATCGGTTTACCTAAATGGAGTATGGAATACAGTATCAAATTGAATACTATTTTGAACAAACTTGGTATGCCAACTGCTTTTTCAAACCAAGCAGATTTATCAAAAATTGCTCCACCAGCCGGAAAACTAAAAGTTGGGTTTGTTAAACAGGATACGTTTTTAGCCGTAGATGAAAAGGGAACAGAAGCAGCAGCTGTAACGACTATTGGTATCGAGCTTACGTCTGTACCGAACTATCCAACAGTTATTTGCGACCGACCTTTCTTTTTCTTTATCCATGAAAAATCTTCGAATACAATTCAGTTCATGGGTAAAATCGTCAACTTATGAGTAAGCGAATCATCTGTTTTTTAAGTATTGTTTTGGTTTTATGTATATCAGGCTGCGCAGATTCTCTATTGGAGCAGCCTGATGTAAGTGGAACTTGGGAATTGAAGAAAATCGTGTACGGGTTTACACAAATCACCAATGATTCTCCTCCCAAAGAAACAATTGCCATCTCTATACGCCAGAAATCAATCAAAAGATACGAAGAAGGGGAGCTTGTTGAAAAATCTCGCCTGTCCTTTTCTACGCGTAACGACAGACCTATTTTGGTTTTACAAGACACACAGGAATACCACTACTTTCAGTTACTTGAAATAAATGGGAAAAAGCAATTGATTTTATACGAAAAAACCCCAATAGGCTACGACATAGCCGACGGCGCAGATTACTATTACGAGAGAAAATAAAAAAAGGGGTCGAATTTGATATTCGACCCCTTTTTTTATTAGCAATCTTTTAAACTCTATAATAAAGTTTTCCACCTTGCTGTTACATGACATATAAACGCCCAACTTGTTTATTTAGTTTTGTACTTGAAAAATTATTTAATAATTTTTCAAAAAATAATTCCTCCTGATTTTAAAGGAATAAAACCCCTTTATTGAACATGGAAAACAGACTCGCTAACGGCTTTTTCAAAAATAAGTCCAGGTATTCCTCATACAATTCTAAAAATCTTGAATAACTTGCCTATTCATGTCCGTGATGGTTATCAATACAATGGATTCGACAGCAAACTTGTGGGGCAAAACGCGCGACTTTCGGCGTGCCCTCGTAGATATTTCAACTTTAAGTTACTTTGCACTTCCTACTATGAACAATGATTTTCTCTCCTCCTACTATCATTTATTCAAAGAACCTGCACTAAAAAACAGGTGGTTCAAACACCGTGACATCGTTCCATTGATTCAACGGCTGCCTTTTGAGAAAGCAGTTATTGGACAATCTTTTGAGAAACGAAGTATTCATAAAGTAACTCTTGGCGATGGCCCTATTGACATTCTTCTTTGGTCACAAATGCATGGCGATGAACCCACAGCCACGATGGCACTATTCGATATTTTTCGTTTTTTTGAGTCTGACAATACTATTTTTACCCAGTTTCGGGAAACTATCCTTTCTAAACTTCGTTTGCACGTGGTTCCTATGCTCAACCCTGACGGCGCCGAACGGATTTCCCGTCGGACAGCCTTAGAAATTGACATGAACAGAGATGCTTTGGCGTTACAATGCCCTGAAAGCCGTCTTTTGAAAGAATTGCAACAAACTATTCAACCTACATTCGCTTTTAATTTACACGACCAAGGAACACGCTACAGCGCAGGTACAACTGGAAAGCAAGCAACTATTTCATTTCTTGCCACCGCCTACAACGAAGCCCGTGAATGGAATGACGTCCGAACTCGCTCGATGCAAGTCATTTGCGGGATGAATGAAAAACTACAAGCGCTCATTCCGGGTCATGTCGCAAAATATTCAGATGAATTTGAAGCACGCGCTTTTGGTGATAATATTCAGAAATGGGGAAGTAGCCTAATTCTTATTGAATCCGGTGGATACAAAGACGACCGCGAGAAGCAATTTATTCGTCAGCTCAATTTCGTAGCAATTTTGGAAGCATTGTTTTCTATCGCTACAAACCAATATACCCAATATCAGTTGAGTGATTACCAAAAGATTCCACAAAATGGCCGTTCCCTTTTTGATGTACTCCTCCGAAATGTTCAGTTTGTTCAAAATGGCGAAATCATTAAAAAAGATATTGGGATTAATCTGACAGAAAACTGGAAGTCAACGCCGCCATTCTATAAACTCAACGGTAGCATTCAGGATGTGGGGGATTTATCCACATTTTTCGGAATTAAAGAGCCTGATGTATCGAATCTTACATTTAAGTCGTTGAAAGATTACCCTGCGTTGGCACAGAAATACAAAGGTCTTACGATGCCATCCGCGACCAATATCTATGGAAAACCCGCAAATTTCGTTCTAATCAGCGGTCAATCGATCAAATACCTTGTCATAAATGGCCAATTACTCGACTCGTTTTAATTCTCTTTTTTTACTTATCTTCTTTCTGTTCCCCTCCGTATCAACACATGTATTCGGACAAATCAAAAACAGAACGATTTATGGACAAGTCTTGGATATAGACACAAAAAATCCATTAGGCTCTATTACTATCGTAAATAAACGAACAAAACAGCGAACAACTACCAACGAAAAAGGTGATTTTTTTATTTGGGCTGCTGTTGGTGATTCATTGCTTTGTTCTTCTATCGGCTATGCGGACGGTGGTTGTTTATTAGACGGCAACAACAATAAACCGACTGTTCTTTTGAAACGGACGGCCATCCAGCTAGATGAAGTTGTTATTCGAGAGAAAAGAGCTGAAAACCTGAAGAAAGAAATAGATGCGTTTTTAGCCAATCCGTATGGTTCAAAAGAAATTCGACAAGAAATCATGCGAAGTATGTTATCAACAAATACAACGACGCCCGGCCTCGGAATTTCGATTGATGCGATTTATGATTTATTTAGCAAAGACGGAAAAAGCAAACGCAAATTGGCAGATTTACAAATGGTAGATGCACGAAAATACTATGCAGCTCTTCGGTACAATCAAAACTTGGTAAAATTCATTACCAAACTAAACGGGTTAGAACTGGAAGCTTTTATGCGTTTTTGTATTTTACCTGAAGACTTTATCCTAGCTGCCTCCGATTACGAACTCACCCTTGAAATCAACAAATGCTTGCAAGAGTTTAAAAAATGACTTCATCTATCCGCTATAATTTTTATCCAACTATCTTAAACGAATACGTTCGTTATCTAAAAAACCCTACTTCAGAAGCTTTTCAACAGCTCATAAACCGGATTAATCGAGTACCTATTTTAGACGACAACCTACGAGAGAAATTTGCCAAGGGCATTTCTTTTGAAGCGGCTGTTCTAAAGAATAAACCACATAATTTTTCACAGGAATTGGTCAATGAAGTAAAAGAGTTACTACCAAACAAATGGAAGTCACAGCAGCTCGTCGAATTAATTCACGGACAAATACGGTTTTATGGCTATTTAGATGTTATTGGAGACAATCGCGTTATTGATATCAAGACAACTCAAACGTATTTACCAGGCAAACACGAAACTAATTTTCAGAATCTTTATGCCTACGCACTTCGAGAAAAAGGAATCAAAACAATGGAATACATTATCTGTGATTTTCATCAAATTTATGTAGAAAGATATGAAGTATCCACCTATCCATTCGCTGAACTACTTGATAAAATGGAGGCATTTACTCAATTTATAGAGGAAAATAAAGGAATAATAACCGATGCGAAAATCAGGGTAGAAACAAAGAACTCTTCTCAAATGAGCTTATTTTAAAAAAAGACCGTGTAGAATATTTCCTACACGGTCTTTTCATATATTTTGCAATTATTATCAAAAAAAGAAGCCAAAACGGAGAATAAGTGGGGAGTTTCGCCCTCCTAACCCTTGTGGACTAACAAAGCCATTCAAAGGATATCCCAAGTTATACATTACCGAGATAAAACTTCCTGACTGCCCGCCTTGTCCTTGGTAGAAACCCAAGCCAACCAAAGGCGCGCCCTCCCATTTTTTGGGTAAAATAGGAACATTAGGAGCAGAAACGGGGTCAAAAGAATAAAATTGGTCTTCAGTTGCATTCATCCATTCATATTCTGCGTGCGCAAAAATGGAACGCCAAATGGGTTGACGAACAAAAATACGAGGCCCTGCGGCGACGTCAGCAGGCTGGCCGAATCCACCTTGATAAATGAAAGTCCCACCTACACCAGCTACAGTTCCAAGTTTAGTTACTTCGTACCCTATCATCGGAGAGACGTCTACATAGAAAGAACCAAAGAAACCCAACCAGATGTTTCCACCTACATGTAGTTTTTGCCTCCAAGTCGGTAACTCTTTTAAATCCGTTGATGTCGCCGTTTTTTTCTCTATCAGCGGTTTTTCTTCCAACGGAATTTCTTGCGCGGAAGAAATCAGAGGAAAAATTAAAAAAGAAAATACAAAAAAGAGACGGTTAGACCAAAGCAGGCGTTTTTTCATTTATAGAGAAATTGGGTAATTCGATTTGGTCCAAGAGCTGTTCTTCAAGCATATTGGCCCATTCGTTTAAATAAACGACCACATCGTCTTTGTAATTGCGACGCAAGTGGCGTTTCTCGAGTGGTAGTCTTTCTAAAACCGTTGGATTGGAGAGGTATTCCAATGCCTGCAGATCTTCGGTAGAGAAACCAAAAGAGAGAAGTTCAAAAATAAGCAAATCCATCGGGAGTTGGCTACCTGGGCAATAATCGTTCAGTTGTTCACTCCAATCCCCTTTTCCACGCATGGCGTAGGCATGAATGTCTGCTTTGGATAATTTGGTAATCTCTTGTGCCAAATTTCCGCAATTGCAGCTACCCATGTGGCCCCACATATAAGGAGAGCCCTCATTTAGTCTTTTAGCTGTATTTCGCAATGCTTGAATAATTTTCAAATCTGCTCTTGCCATAGCTTTGTATCGATTAATAGTTGAACTAATTTACGTTAAAATAGCGATTAAATATAATCTATTGAAGTTTGAAAACTAACATTTTGTTTTTTTAAAATGTTTATTGAAAAAAATTGGTAAAAAATTAATCCAAAACCTCTTAACTTCTCGTATATGAAACATATCAAATCATGCATTGGGAGATGTGCGGACAATTTTGCGCATATCCACTGGAATTTTTTGAACCTCTAAACAAATAATAACATTGGCAACAATTAAGCTCAAGTACACAGAAGATGAGTTAGTTGCTTCGCTAAAAAGGAACGAGAAAAAAGCTTTTGAATATCTATATGATAACTATTCATCAGCACTGTACGGGATAATTTTTCGGGTAATCAATGATGAGATTCAAACGGAAGATGTCATGCAGGAAGTTTTCTTGAAAATTTGGCGAAAGATTAACGATTACGACCCAAGCAGAGGTCGACTTTTTACTTGGATGATGAATATCGCACGAAATTCGTCGATTGATCATCTTAGGAAAGACAAAGTTACCCTTGACGACATCGATGAGTCTGTCAGTAAATTGGATAAAATGGCGCATTTTCAGCCGGAAATCGCGACGTTGGACTTGCGTGAACTGATGAAAAAGCTCAAGCCAGAAAGACAAATATTGTTGGATATGGTGTATTTGCAAGGTTACACACAGGAAGAAGCAGCTACCAAGCTGAATATTCCGTTGGGTACGGTTAAGTCGAGAATTAGAATTGCTTTGCAAGATTTGAAAAATTATTTCGCGATATGAATGTAAATGAATATATAAGTTCAGGTATTTTAGAAGAATACGTTTTAGGCGTAGTCTCAGACCAAGAACGTCGTGAAGTTCAATGTCTATCTAAAATATACCCCGAAATCGAGTTGGAGCTCCGTAAACTGGAAGAGTCTATGGGAAGTTACCTCGGTTTGTATGCAAAAGAACCCCCTGTGTCTTTAAAAAATAAAATATTTGCACAGATGGATTTTTCTTCTCCTTTGGAGGAGGTCAAAACAACAGAAAAAGAACAGCCCGTTGCTTCAACGCCTGTGTCTACACCTGAAGTGGAGAAAGAGGTTCAGGTCATTCAGTTCACTCCTACTTGGTCTAAAGTCTCCGTTGCAGCATCTGTTCTACTTGCAGTAGGCCTAGGCTGGGCAGTGTTCAATATGAAACAAATTATTGAGACCAATGGGCAACTCAGTAACCAAGTAAATATTTTAGAGAAAGTAACAGACCAAAACGGTGATTTACTTGCCATGTACCAAAATCCACAGAACAAGGTTGTTCGGTTGGCAGGTGTTGACAAGTCACCTGAGAGCTCTGTCGTTGTTTTTTGGAACCAACAAAATAACGAAGTAGCACTTATAGTTGATAATCTCCCCAAACCAGAGGCAGGCAAACAGTATCAACTCTGGACCATCGTTGATGGAAAACCCGTCGATATGGGCATGCTTGACCAAGAGTTTGGTAATAAAATATTGCAGATGAAAGGAGCCGCCGGCAACGTGGCAGCCTTCGCAATCACCCTTGAAAAAGAAGGAGGAAGCCCCGTACCTACATTAGAACAAATGTATGTCGTGGGCAACGTTTAGAGGTAAAGTGAATAGACACCATCGTTTCTGACTTTGGTGTCTTTATTTTTTCTCTAATTTCAAGGTATACATGAAAACCACACAGAAACATATAAACGGCACAAGAAAAGAAAAATGAATGTTTGCCGTTGCGTCCGAAAGCTGACCCTGTAAACCCGTCATAACGGCACCGCCGACAATCGCCATGACAAATCCCGCACTTGCTAATTTTGTGTTTGTCTCCACCTTAGCCATACCGAGACCATAAATGGTCGGAAACATCAAGGACATACAACCGGAAACACCAACCAATGCCCAAACACTTAGTTCTCCTGTACCAAAAATAACAAAACCCGTGAGTATAATAGCCTTTACCGCAGCCCATTTTAAAAGAAAAAGTGCTTCGTAAAAAGTCATCAAATACGTGAAAATCAAACGAGCGACTAGGAATAACGCCAACGAAGCCAAATAATAATTGGCTGCCTCTGCCTCATTTATTTTTAATTCGCTCATAACATAACGAATCGTAAAAGACCAGACTGTTATTTGTCCACCCACATAAAAAAATTGAGTTAGTACAGCCTTTCTATACGATTTATGCGAAATCAACTGATAGAGGCCTGAAGTAACCGAATGTGAGTCTTTGGTATCTGATACCTCTGGCATTGGTGTATAGAAAATAAGTAACCAAATGATTATCAATACAATAGCAACACCAACATAGGGAGTCATAACGGCTGCTAGCTCCTCGGATTGCAATTGATGTAGCACTTCTTTAGACATTGTTTCTCGTTGTTCTGCCGTGGCGGCATGTAATTCAGATAGAATCAAGAACTTACTTAAAGCTACGCCAATAATTGAACCAATAGGGTTGAAAGATTGGGCTAGATTGAGTCGTTTTACGGCAGTTTCACGACTTCCTAAGGTGAGAATAAACGGATTTGTCGCTGTTTCTAAGATAGATAAACCACCCGCCAAAATAAACAATGCTCCCAAGAAATGACTATAGACTTGTGTTTGACTTGCCGGATAAAAAAGAAGTGCACCACCAATAAATAAGCCCAAACCCATCAAAATACTTGTCTTGTAACTGAACTTCTGTGCCAAGATAGAGGCTGGAATTGCCAAACAGAAATAAGCACCATAAAACGCATATTGGACAAAAGTGGTCTGAAAATCACGCATACTCATAATTCGTTTGAAGGCCGCAAG
>JBKBRQ010000065.1:0-13425 GCA_046292055.1 Spirosomataceae bacterium
AGTAGAGCTCATCAACCAACGAAGCTCCGTCTTGAACCTCAGCATGGAAAATGCCCTTCCTGAAAAAGGAAAAGCTATTCTTGCCAAACTCCTCGAAGAATATACGTTTACTGCCCTCTCCGACAAAAACCTGGAGGCAACCAATACCCTCAATTTCATTGAAACCCGCCTCAAACTCGTGACCTCCGAACTCGGCAGCGTGGAGCAAGACGTAGAACAATACCGCACCTCTCGGGGCATTACCGATCTAAGCACCGAGTCTAGTTTATTCTTAGAGAAAGCCAAAGAAAATGACGGCAAACTCAACGAGGTGGACATCCAACTCAAGGTATTGGAGGGCGTAGAACGTTACCTTAAGTCCAATACCAGTAGCTCGGTAGCACCGGCTACGCTGATGGTGAGTGACCCCGTTCTGACAGGCTACCTCAGCCAACTCGCCGACTTGGAGCTGCAATACGAAAAAACAGCCCGCACAACCCAACCGGGTAACCCATTCTTGGAAACCATCAACAAACAGGTAAGCAATATCCGCCAAGCAATTTGGGACAATGTAAGCAACCAAAAAAACAGCTTGCTCATTACGAAAAAATCCTTGCTAGGTTTGAACGACCGCCTCGAAGGGGCCATTTCGAGTATCCCGCGCAAAGAACGGGAATACGTGGAGATCAAACGCCAGGCAGGTATTAAAGAGAATTTATACCTCTTGCTCCTCCAAAAAAGAGAGGAAACCGCCCTTGCGTATGCCTCTACGGTAACAGATAGCCGCGTCGTGGATCAACCCTTTGCGACGGGCGCACCCATCAAACCCCAACGCCGCAATATCTGGTTAGCAGCTCTTTTAGCTGGTTTTCTAGTACCCATAGGAGGTATTGCCCTCAAAGATGCGCTGACGCATACCGTGCAGTCGAAAAAGGAAATTGAAGATAAAACCGGTCTGACTGTCTTTGGCGAAATTGGCCAAAAACAAAAAGGCGAAGGGGAAATCATTGACGGACAAAGCCGCTCGTTCTTGAGCGAACAAATACGCATGGTTCGCTCCAATTTGCAATACTTGTTTACCCAACAAACCACGGCAGGAGGCAAGGTGTTGCTCTTTACGTCTTCTACGGGCGGGGAGGGCAAGAGTTTTGTGACCACCAACATTGGGGCATCGTTGGCACTACTAGACAAACGCGTCGTGATTCTTGGCTTAGACTTGCGCAAACCTAAGATTCATGAATACCTGAACGTACCTAGCCAGAAGGGGATGTCCACGTATCTGATAGGCAAAGCAAGCATTGGTGATATTTTGCAGGCGACTACTTTGCCGAACGTATATATCATACCGTCTGGCCCTATACCGCCCAACCCCTCGGAGCTGATAGCCAATGGGCGACTGGAGAAAATGCTGGAAAAGCTGCGACAAGAATTTGACTTTGTCTTGCTCGATACGCCCCCGCTGGGCTTGGTGACTGACGCTACCTTGATGGCACCTTTGGCAGACGTGACCTTCTATTTGATACGCCACGAAGTGACCCCCAAACAGTATTTGCAGCAGATAAAGCAACTGAACGACAAACGCATTTTGGGCTCTTTGCAGCTGATCTTCAATGCCGTCAACTACAAAAACTCTCCAGACTACGGCTATGGCTACAGTTATGGCTATGGATACGGCTACGGCAAAGGGTATTATGGTGAAGAGAAGAAGGGGAAGGGATTGTTGAGACTGATGAAAAAGAAATGAGTACCGCATTGAGTAATTTACCTTATGCAAATCTCATAAAAAAAGTAGGTATTACCGGGATTGCACAGGTAGTTATACAGTTAGTGAGTGTGATTAGTGGTATCCTGATCATTCGCTATCTTTCTGTGGAACAATACGCTCTCTATACGATTGCGAATAGTATGTTAGGAACCATGACAGTTTTTTCAGATAGCGGAATAAGTACCGGCCTAATGGCAATGGGAGGAAAAGTTTATACAGATAAAGTAAAGCTTGGTGGTATTTTGGCGATTGGTCTTGAACTACGTAAGAAATACGCAATATACGCTGTTCTCCTCATACTGCCACTTACAGTGTATTTGGTGTGGCAAAATAGTCATTCATTGATTTGGAGTTTTGCTGTCCCTTTGGCGATTCTTCCTGCATTCTGGGTAGTCTTGTCAATGAGTCTCTATGAGGTTATTCTCAAGCTACATCAAGAAGTTGTAGAACTACAAAAAATACAAGTAGGTGTTTCGCTGCTTAGACTTGGCATAGTCTCTGTATTGGTCTATTTCATTCCTTGGGCAGCGTTGGTATTGGTAGTGCACGGAATACCACAGTGGATTGCCAACCGGAAAATGGAAAAGAAAGTAACTGCGTATGCAAACCAAGAAATCGTTATTGAAGACAAAATACAGAAGGAAACCCGGAAAGAGTATAGAAAGCTAACTTTACGCATTCTGCCTGGGGTAATTTACTATGCAATATCTGGACAGATTGTTGTTTGGGTCCTCTCTCTCTCAGGGGAGCAAGTCGTGACAGTTGGACAGCTAGGAGCCATTGGCCGTCTAGGAGCTCTGTTTAGCTTGGTAGGAACTTTGGCTGCTGTTTTAGTATACCCTAGGTTTGCTACATTACCCTCCTCAAAGGTAGAATTAAGCTCTTTTCTACTAAAAAGTACGTCTTTTCTTCTGTTTCTACACGGGCTAGTCATTGGTATGAGTTATGTTACTTCATCCTGGCTTCTTGCTATTTTGGGACCTGAATACCTCCATTTAGACAAGGAACTAGTACTGTTCATGATTTCTTCAAGTGTAGGACTATTAGCCGGACATGCCTATGGTTTTGGAAGTGCAAGGGGGTGGATTATGCCACCTACACTCAACATTGGATTTAATGCCTTCGCTATTCTATTAGGATTATTGCTATTTAAGCTAGATAATATAGAAAACGCCATATTCTATACTCTCTTTATGGGAGCTGCTCAATTCGTTTTGAACGGCGGGTATTTGATTAAAAAAACTATTTCAGTGTAATTAAAAATTGGTAAGCTAATGTCAGCAGTAGTATGTACTCTTTTTGAAGGAAATTATCACCACGGCGTAGCTGCATTGGTAAACTCTTTGTACCAGCATGGATTTCGTGGAACTGTGTATGCTGGATACAAAGGAAGCCTTCCTCCTTGGGTGGAAAAAACAAAACAGGTGTTGTTTGCTGAAAACCTAAAAGCAGAGGAGTTTTTAGTAACAGAGGGCTTGTCTATTACATTTGTTAAACTTGATACAGACTATCACCTGACGAACTACAAACCAGCATTCATGCTTCAAGTGGTAGATAATTTGAAACATAATATAGATTCAATTTTTTACTTTGACCCGGATATCGTTGTCAAATGCAATTGGGAATTTTACTTACATTGGGTATCATGCGGTATTGCTGCTGTACACGAAAGTGTGTCAAGTGATATGCCTGAAAATCATCCGAGAAGATTCAAATGGGCTGAAATAAGTAAAACGATAAATCTAAGCATTCATCATTCATTAAAGTCTTATTTTAATGCAGGCTTTGTTGGAATAAATACCTCAAATATACAATTTTTACATATTTGGGAGCAGTTAACAGTCCATGCAATAGAAAGATATGGCATGGAACAAAATCTTTTGGGTAAATCAGATAATCAGAGTGTAACACTTGTCTGTACAGATCAAGATTTATTTAATCTTGGTTTAATGATTACGAAAGAACCAATCAGCGAATTTGGACCGGAAGGAATGGATTTTATTAGTGGTGGATGGTTGATGTCACACGCTACAGGTAGTCCTAAACCTTGGAATAAGAAATATCTATCAAGCCTTTTAGCTGGGTATCCCCCAACTAGACAAGATAAAGAGTTTTACAAGTATGTAAATTTAAAAATAAAGACAATCAACCCTCGCGAAGTATCTTACAAGCGCGTAAGTATGAAAGTAAGTTCCTTTTTAGGTAGGTTCTACAGAAGATACTGATTAATATCTATCAGCTCATGTATAAATTATCAATAGCAATAGTAACTAGAAATCGATCAGTATCTCTTATGCGACTATTGAAAAATCTATCAGAACAAGAAGGCTACATTGACCTTTGTGAGGTTCTAATTTCTGACGATTCTAATATTCAATCGGAAATACAATCTAATAAAATTATTGCTGAAGGGTTCGGTGCCAAATATTATAGTGGACCGCAGAATGGATTGTATGCGAATCGAAACTTTGTTGCTAATAAAGTAAAAGGAACACACTTTAGAACAATGGATGATGACCATTTATTTCCAAAAAATCACCTCCTTGAGTGCCTTAAGGCTATAGAGAATGAGCCTAATACCATTTGGACAATAGGAGAATATGGGTATAATGAAAACATAGGTGTCAGTAAAGAACTAGAAGATAAAAAAGACGGTCATCCCATAGCTGGACAACTTCACCCGAGGGGGTACTCATATGTGCCAAATTCCCTAGATGATTATTATGGGGTTTCGTGTGGAGCCACGATCTATCCACGAGTAGTAGTCGATAATCAGGATATGAATACTGAAAAATTCCGATTTGGAAAATCGTACTTGGAATATGGCGCAAGACTTAAATACAAAGGATACAAAATTAAACCATTATTGTCCACATTCGTATATCATGAGATGCTAGAAACACATGGGGACATCTATAATGTAGATGTAATTAAATCTAGTATCTATGCAACGTATATGTTATCTTTTGTTTACCAACCTAGCTTAAAAAATAAGTTTTACTTTTTCATGCAGATGTTTCTCCATCTGAAAAAGCAAAATATAAAGCTTGCGGAACTTGTAAGGTTTGTGTCCGATAGATAAAAGGATAATGGCTAAATTAATTCATAAAGTATTTTTCAGGCTTCGGGCTATATGGGTCACTAAGATCGTCAGTAGTATCAGAAGAATTTTCTATCAAGCTCAGGGAATGCGTGTGGGTAATAACACATATCTGCCAAAGATGTATGTTTCATGGCCTCATCAGGTAAAAATTGGTAGAGAATGTCGCTTGGAGGAAAATATTCGCTTTAAGTTTGATGGTATATGGAAGGAAGGACCCTCAATTATTATTGGAGATACAGTTTTCATAGGAAGTAATTGTGAGTTTAACATCACAGAAAAGATTACGATTGGTGCTAACACACTAATTGCATCTGGTTCAAGATTTATTGATCACAACCATGGTATCAAGCTAGGTTGTATTGTTCGAAATCAAAAGTGTACATCTTCATCGATAAGTATCGATGAAGATGTGTGGATAGGAGTAAATGTTGTGGTTCTTGAGGGAGTTAGCATAGGCAAAGGAGCAGTAGTAGCAGCTGGTGCTGTTGTTACTAAAAGTATCCCTGAAAACGAAATATGGGGTGGAGTACCGGCGAAGAAAATTGGAATGAGAAAATAGCTAAGAAGAAATATTCAGTCAGCTACATTTTGGTATATATCACTATTCGTAGTCGTCTTGATTTACTAAATCGATATGGAAGTGCTATTTGCCGAGTATAGCAAGGTAACTATACCAATTTTGAAATGAAAATAATCTTCATCTGTGGTTCACTTGAACCAGGTAAAGACGGTGTCGGAGACTATACGCGTTGGTTGGCAAGTGAATTGATTATAAATGGCCGTGATGTGAGACTGTTGGCATTGAATGATAAGCATCTTGTTGGCTCGTTGCATGAAGTACAACTGGAGCAAGACCAACAGATTACCACGCTGCGGTTAGGCAAAAATCTAGGCTGGAAAGAACGGGCAGCAACGGCAAAAGTGTGGGTAGATGCGTTTAATCCCTCTTGGTTAAGTCTGCAATATGTGCCTTATGCGTTCCAAGACAAAGGATTACCCCTTTTTTTAGGACGGTACTTGAAAGAAATTGGAGGTGACAGGAAATGGCATGTTATGTTTCATGAACTATGTATCGGTTTAAACAGAGAAAGCAGTTGGAAGGAAAAAAGTATTGGATTTCTCCAAAAGCAACTGATAAAGCATTTACTAAGGCAATTACAAGTGACGAAGATAAGCACACAGTGTACTTTATACAGAGTCCTACTCGAAAAATGGACTTCACAAGAGATACAGTATTTACCATTGTTTTCAAATATTGAACGCTTCGAATTTGAAGGTATAGAGAGAAAGAACGGACGTTTTGTTCTTTTTGGAGGCATACACAAAAGCCCGAGGGTAAACGATTTTCTATGGGATGTCAGAGAGAAGTTTGGGAAATCTGCTGAATTTGTTTTTCTCGGTAGAAATGGTTCCGAAAGAAATACATGGATAGACGCGTGTGAGAGAATAGGAATACAATATCAGATAGTTGGAGAGGTATCCGCAAAAGAAATTTCAAAAACCTTACAAACTGCTCAATATGGGGTTGCGACAACTCCATCCCTATTGATTGAAAAGAGTGGGAGCTTTGCGGCGTATGTGAATCATGGGCTTACTGCAATCTGTGTGAGTAAAAGCTGGACTGTTACGGGGTTTGATGAAGCCAATTTAGATGTAATGATCTGGGGAAATAAGAACTGGCATGAAGTACAAAAGTCAAACGCTACTAACAGAGAGATAAATAACATCAGTAAGCAGCTAATGATATATTTAGAAAGATGAGTACTTTATCCTACTTGATAAAAAATCGAACCAAACCACCATTATTTTCCTATGCTTGGTTACGCGCTTGGGGAAAGAGAGTATTGACACTTAAAGAAGTACTGAATCGGACAAAAAACCGAAATCGACTGGTAAATAAAGGGGCAAAAATAGATGAAAATGCCGTTATCGGGTATGCAAAAATAGAGGGCAAAGTAAATAAACTCTCTGTTGGCAAAAATACCTTCATTGGTCGAGTTGAAATTGCATTGCATGATGAAGTTACGATAGGTGAAAATATATGTATCAACGATGGTGTAATCTTACTCACAGCTAGTCATGATTTGGATGACCCAGCTTGGAATCATAAGAAGGGGAAAGTCGTAATTGAAGATTATGCATGGATTGCTACCAATGCTATTATACTTCCAGGGGTACGTATTGGGAGGGGGGCAGTAGTTGGGGCTGGTGCAGTAGTTCGTAAGTCTGTCCCTGATTATGGAATAGTAATTGGGAATCCAGCGGTATTAATAGATAAGAAACGGACACAAACATTAGACTATAACCCATGCGAGTTCTTAGCAGGTAGCTTGGCGTGGCTGAAAGGTTAGTTTAACCAGGACATAAATATGAAAATAATCATCTCTCATCCAACAGGAAACCAGTTTGTTAAGTTTGCTACAAAGGCTCTATTAGAGTCAAATATACTTGACAAATACCTTACGGGTATCGCTGTTCGAGAATCTTCAACCATAGTTAGAGTCATCAAAGAATTTGGTAGAAGAGGAATTAGCAAAGATTTACACGTCAAAACGCAAGGAAACCCCTACAGGGAACTAGGGAGACATCTATTCAATAAGATAGGAATACCTTATTTAACAAGACACGAAGTGGGTTACTTTTCAGTAGATCAGGTATATAGACAGCATGATATTTTTACTTCCAAGCACTTAGATAATCAGGATGCGGTATACGCTTATGAGGATGGTGCATTGGAAACATTTAGAAAGGCAAAGCAACTAGGTATCAAAACAATTTATGACTTACCCATCGCCTATTGGGAGCATGGACATGCTTTAATGAAGGAAGAGGCAAAAAGGCTACCCGATTGGGCAAATACACTGGGTGGTGGAATTCATGACTCAAAGCAAAAATTAGAAAGAAAAACGAAAGAACTTGAATTGGCTGATGTGGTCGTGGTACCAAGTACATTTGTATATGATTCCTTACCGCGCTGGGCAAAAGAGAAGGAAATTATTCTTTCACCTTTTGGTAGTCCGGAAATAAGTGTGAGTGACGAGGTAATCTTGGAGAGAAAGAAACGTATAGATAAACCATTGCGTGTACTTTTTGCTGGGTCGATGGGTCAGAGAAAAGGGTTAGGTGACCTTTTTGAAGCAATCAGACAAGTTGATAGCAAACAAATAGAGCTGGTGGTTATGGGCTCGCTGCTTGAATCAATGTCTTTTTACAAACAGAAGTGTCCTGACTTTACGTATGAAAAGGGGCGTCCACATCACGAAGTATTGGAGTTGATGCAGACATGTGATGTATTTTGTTTGCCCTCCATTGTAGAAGGGAGAGCATTGGTCATGCAAGAGGCGATGAGTCAAGGACTCCCGCTAATCATTACTCCTAATACAGGTGGGGAAGACTTGGTTATTGAAGGTGAAACAGGCTTTTTAGTTCCCATTCGTCAACCAGAAAGTATTGCTAAAAAACTAAATTGGTGCTTAGCTAATCGGGATCAATTGGTAGAAATGGGAGTCAAAGCTAAAAATCATGCAAGTAATTATACGTGGGAGAAGTATGGTGAAACCATTGTCTCCAAACTATACGCAGGATGAATACCACAATAGATGATAGAGTTGTTATAAGACGAGTTCAAGTAACTCAGTCACGAATAAAAACCTTAAAAAAGGGCTTTTATCTATTTTTTATTTTGCTCCTTACAGAAGGTGGGCTTAGAAAATGGGCTTTACCAAGTCTATCTGATGCTTTGTTGATAGTTCGTGATCCGGTAGCTATCTGGATGCTTGTTTACTGTCTAAAGCATGGGATTCTCAAGAACAATATACCTATTACCCTTTCTTTACTTGTTTCAGGTGTATCCGTTATCACAGCATTGGCGATAGGTCATGGAAATATATTTGTTGCACTGTATGGAGCGAGAATATTCGTCATTTATGTTCCTTTGCTATATCTATTTGGACAAATTCTCACGAGAGACGATGTTCTTGAGGTGGGGAAATGGCTAATATATAGCTCTATTCCGATGACTCTAATTATGATAGCACAGTTCTACAGTCCACAAAGTGCTTGGATTAATCGGGGTGTAGGCGGAAATATGGAGGGGGCGGGGTTTTCTGGGGCGCTTGGGTATTACAGACCCTCCGGTACCTTTTCGTTTATCTCCGGTCTTGCTAATTATTATTCAGTAGTATTTCCATTTATCTTGTATGCTTGGATAGAAAGGGAAAATATAAGAGTGAAAGGATATATTTTAATTGCTGCTACAAGTCTATACATAGCAGCTATTCCCTACTCAATCAGTCGTAGCATATTAATAACCACAATGGCCACACTGTTATTTTACTTCGTATTTGTCATTAAGGATAGAAAAAAGATTGGACAAGCTGTAGGTGTAGTGATTACACTAGTGGGTATTTTGGGAATCCTTATTGCTTCAGGTGCTGTATCAACAGGCTTAGAAGCATTTTTGGCTCGTTTTGAAGCAGCGAATCAAGGAAAAGGAGTAGAAGAGTCCATCATCGGTCGATTTGTAAATAGTCTATTCGGCCCAATATCAAATCTAGAAAATCTTCCTTTCTGGGGTGTGGGCATAGGGTTAGGTACAAACGCGGGAGCAAAATTAGCAACTGGTAGCAATGTTTTCCTCGTAGCAGAAGAGGAGTGGGGTAGGTTATTAGGAGAAATGGGCATATTGGGAGGATTAACTATGATCGTGATTCGCCTGAAATTAGGTATGGAATTACTACTGCAATCTTTTCAGAGAATTAAAAAAAATCCTCTACCATGGCTGTTGGCAAGCAGTATTGTGCTTCACATCATTCAAGCACAATGGGCGCAGCCTACTTCTTTAGGTGTATCTGTATTGGGTGGAGGTTTATTAATTGCGTCTCTGAAAAGGTAGTGTTCTTGAAATCGCACAATATGACTTAATAAATCCATGAAAAAAGCATTAATTATTGGTGTCTCTGGGCAGGATGGAAGTTATCTAGCCCAACTTTTACTTGAAAAGGGGTACGAAGTTTTGGGAGGCTCACGGGATGCACAAGCAAGTGCCTTCACAAATCTGCATAGACTGGGTATTCGAGACGCTCTACAGAAGGTTTCTATCAATATCAATGATTTTCGGAGTACCCTTCAAACTATTATTCGACACAAACCAGATGAAATTTATAACCTAGCAGGGCAAACCTCCGTAGGTCTATCCTTTGAGCAACCCGTTGAAACCCTAGAAAGTATTGTAATTGGCAATCAAAATATCTTAGAGGCTATACGTTTCAGTGGCTTGAACTGCAAATATTACAATGCAGGTTCAAGCGAAGCATTTGGGGACACGGGTTCGGAGAAGGCAAACGAAGAAACTCCCTTCCGACCAAGAAGTCCTTATGGGATAGCCAAAGCAACTGCTTTTTGGCAAGTAGCCAATTACAGAGATGCTTACCAGTTGCAGTGTGCGACAGGCATTCTGTTCAACCACGAATCCCCGCTTCGTCCAGAACGGTTTGTTACCCAGAAAATCATAAGCACAGCATGTAGAATTGCAAATGGTTTATCAGAAAAATTGGTACTCGGTAATATTGAAATTGCCCGAGATTGGGGATGGGCACCAGAGTATGTAGAGGCCATGTGGCGGATAGTACAGCAAGAAAAAATGTCAGATTTTGTCATTGCGACAGGTAAAACGGTTTCACTTCGCTACTTTATTGAACAAGTATTTTCCTATTTTGGCTTAGATTGGCAAGAATACGTAGAAATTGATTCAAGTCTGTTTCGTCCCTCAGATCCATTGCAAAATTTTGCCGATGTCTCGAAAGCGAAAAGGATTTTGAATTGGGAAGCGAAGACGCACATTGAAAAGATGGTACAATTGATGATTGAGAGTAAACTTAAACAGGGTGCATGAATAAACTAGACGTTACATTTTTTCAAAGACGACCACACAAAGGATTCAATTATAGTTTGGAAGCCATATTTACTGATTTGAGGAAACAATTAGCCAAAGAAGTAGAAAGCAGCGTAGTAATCATGCCAGCATTTAACGGGGGGTATTTATCGAAGCTTGCAAATATACTATATACTTGGTGGAATACGGGCAAAGGCGTGAATCACGTAACAGGTGAGATACATTTTATTGACTTGCTTTTACCAAAAAATAAGACTGTTCTAACGGTATTGGATACTGGACCTTTGGTTCGAAAAAAAGGATTGGCACTAAAAATAGTTAGGTGGTTGTATTTGGAAATGCCGTTGCGTCGGGCAAAAGTGATTACGACAATTTCTGGAGAGGTAAAGGAACAACTCATGCAAAATACAAGCTGTTCCCCCGAGAAAATACGGGTAGTTTATGTAGCGATTGCTAAACACTTTACCTTTGTACCGCGCCGGTTCAATGATAGAAAACCTATCATTTTACAGATTGGTACAGGGCCTAACAAAAACATCGAACGACTGATTGAGGCATTGCAAGGGATTTCTTGTACGTTGGATATTGTTGGGAAGTTGACAAACGAACACAAAGAACTGTTGGATTCCAAAGGAATAGAATATCAAAATAGTGTGGGTTTGACAGATGAAGAAATCAAGCAAAAGTATGAAGCATGTGATATGGTTACGTTCGTGTCCACATTTGAGGGCTTCGGAATGCCCATCGTAGAAGCAAATGCTGTTGGAAGGCCTGTTATCACAAGCAATATTTCTTCTATGCCGGAAGTAGCAGGGAAAGCAGCTTGCTTGGTAGATCCGTTTGATATAGATTCTATTCGGGCAGGTATTCTCAAGGTTATCCAAGAACCAGTATATAGACAAGAACTCATCCAGTTAGGCATAGAAAACAAAAAGCGGTTTACCAGTGAGGAAATCGCAAGTCAATATTTGGGCATTTACAAAGAGCTAATGTACCAATGAAAATCCTCCAAGTAGTTTCGGGGTTGAGTCCCAAGTCTGGTGGTATTGCGGAGGGCATCCGAAATACGTTTTCAGAGCTTTCTAAAAAAGAAGTGACTATGGAGGTTATTTCGTGTGACGAACAGACAGAGGCGGCTACTTGGCAAGATACATTCGTCCATCATGCAATGGGGCCTAGCAAAACCAGCTGGAAATATACCAAAGACTTAGCTCCTTTTTTAAGAGAGAATATTGGCAAGTACAATGTAGTCATTATCAACGGTCTTTGGCAGTATCCGTCGTATTGTACTATGAAGGTTATCCGGGAACTACGAAGAAGAGGAATACAAACGCCCAAAGTATATATCATGCCACATGGTATGTTGGATCCATGGTTTCAGCGTGCCCCTAGTCGGCGGTGGAAGGCATTGCGCAACGAAGTCTATTGGGCATTGGTCGAGCGGCAGGTAGTGAATGAAGCAGATGGTCTTTTGTTTACGTGCCAGCAAGAGCTAGAACTAGCCCGGACGACCTTTTGGGGGTATAGACCCAAACAAGAAATCAACGTAGGATACGGGATTTTACCTCCACCGGCTTGTACAGAAGAGATAAGCCAAGCATTTCGACAGCCACGTCCTTATTTTCTTTTTTTGAGCCGGATACATGAAAAAAAGGGAGTAGATATCTTGATAACTGCTTACCAAAACCTACGCAAAGAAAACCCAGCAAGGGCTATTCCAGATTTGGTTATTGCCGGTCCAGGATTAGAAAGTGTGTATGGGCAGAAAGTACAGGGGTTGGTTCAGGATGCATACAAAGAGAACATTTCTTTTGTAGGTATGCTGTCGGGAGATAGGAAATGGGGTGCTTTGTACGGCTGTGATGCATTTGTCTTACCTAGCCACCAAGAGAACTTCGGTATTGCGGTCGTAGAGGCATTGGCATGTGGCAAACCCGTATTGATTAGTAACCAAGTGAATATTTGGAAAGAAGTAGAGGAAAGCAAAGGTGGAATCGTGGAGAGATGTTCTATGGAAGGGGTATACCGTTTATTATTTCAATATATTCACTACACGAATGAGGAAAGAGAAAAGATACAAAAAAATAGTCGGGATTCGTATGAGAACTACTTTAGGGTGGTTCTCTACGTGAACAGATTGTGTGAGGTGCTCGGTCTATGAAATGAGGGAAAGTTTGAATAAATGACTATTTAAGTTTATTTTGAGAGAAGTAGGCAAACAAATCTAATAAAGATGCATTTACTCCGCATAATTACGAGCATGAATCCTATTTATGGTGGTCCACCACAAGGGATTCGACATGTAACGTACGTATTGCAGAACAGAGGTATAAAGACAACCGTGGTTTGTTTGGATGTACCTGGCAGTACCTTTTTAGAAAAAGATACATTCCCAATTGTGGCGTTAGGGCCAACATATACGCAAGTTGCCTATTCAAAAAAAATAGAAAGCTATCTATTCAAACATATTCTTGAATTCGACCTGGTGATCATCCATGGTCTTTGGCAGTATCCGTCGTATTGTACCCTGAAGGTTATTCGGGAACTACGAAAAAAAGGAGTACAAACACCCAAAGTATATGTTATGCCACACGGGATGTTGGATCCGTGGTTTCAACGTGCCCCTAGTCGGCGGTGGAAGGCATTGCGCAACGAAGTCTATTGGGCATTGGTTGAGCGGCAGGT
>JBKBRQ010000066.1:0-13274 GCA_046292055.1 Spirosomataceae bacterium
TACGGCGCTGTCATCTCCACATTCCGTAAGGAAGGCACTTTGAATTTATTTTTATCGGACGGATTTTCAGTAATCCTGAACCGACCTAAATCACCGGTATATTCTGGCAATAAACCATTACTTCTGAACGTCCCGTCTGTAAATAAAGGTGCAGGATGACACGTAGCACATCCTTTCTCGGTGAATAAACGAAGCCCAGCTTGTTCATCAGCCGTAAAAGTCGCCTTTCCCGCCAACATTTGATCATATTTTGAATTAGCCGAAACCAAGGTGAGCATAAACTGAGAAAGCGCTTTGAGAAAACGTTCGCTCGTCACCTCGTCTGTTCCATACGCTTTTTTGAATAAGGCTTGGTATCTTGGTGTTGCTTGGACTTTTTTCAGCACGTTACTCAGCGACTCATCCATTTCTCTGTTTTCTTCAATGGGAGCAATCGAGAACATATCTAGGTCAAAAACGCCTCCGTCCCAGAAAAAAGAGGATTGCCAAGCGAGGTTCATGAGTGCTTGCGCGTTTCTATTGCCAATTCGGTCATCGATTCCGTGGCTGAAAACATGTCCATGATGGGTAAATGCGTGACTTTGGTTGTGGCATTCCCCGCAAGATATTGTTCCGTCGCGGGAGAGTAACCCGTCGTAAAAGAGACTTCTACCCAACTCAACTGCATCAGGAGTCAGTGAATTTTTAGAGAAATCGTAGATAGGTTCGGGGAAGGTATCTGGTTTTTTAAAGAGTGAAACCGGTGCAACATCCCACCCCAAAAGGGAGCAGGATGTTGCCCAGATAATCAAACTGATAACCAGACCCATTCCTTTCAGCAAGGCAGGTCGTTTCATAATTAATTGGCAGTTAAATCATTATGAACGTGGTCAACGGTAAACATATTCATATATCCATTCGCGATTGGAATGGCTAATGCGGGCGAATGAACTAAACTACGTCCTGCAATGGTATGCCCTTGGGAAAAAACAGTCAACACATCTGTAATGATATGAATCGTAGGAATCGTATTGACTCGTACTTTGGCAGGAATTGTACCCAATGTATTCGTTATTTTACGAATATTGTTCGGGGTTGGCCCGGTCATTCCCCCAAAACCACCGACATGAAACTGGAAATTTTTGGCCGGAGTTGTTGCCACGGCTGAGGTTCCTTCCATCTTAAAAAAGATATAGCCGGAGTTCCACGACCAATACATTTTGTCCTCTTGTGCTGGGTCTAGTACTCCCGTTCTTTGACCAATATCAGCGACACTACGTGCACTATCCACCCCAATCAAATATGAAATGGATGTATAGTCACCGGCAGGTACATCTTTGAGCGTCAGTTTTAATGAAGTTGGGTCTTCTTCACGTACGAGGAAATAATCATTCGGAAATTTCACCTCCGTTCCGTCTGCTTTTTTCAAAGAAATATTACTCACGTAATAATTCAATTTCGTGATAGTAAAATCTTCATTTGCTTGATTTTTAAATGATTTCGTGTTGAGAAGCATTTTTTGTCCACCCACAAAATTCTCAAATTCGATGATAACATTGTTTTTATCGTCGGGATTGATTGCATCCGCATCTTGGCAACTCCAAACGAAAATAGAAAGAAAAAGAAGAACTGAAATGCTTGAAAATATATGTTTCATTGGTAAAATTCAATTTAAAATAAGAATAATAAAAGATGTTTGGATTCTGTGTAAAGACAGAACCAACTGAAAACTAGAGGCACAAATAAACTGCTTACTAAAATGAGTAAGAATGAATTTTGTGATTAAAAATGAAAATACTACCTTGGTATTACCTTGATAAAAAGGTAAACGAAGAAATTTTAGGCAGCAAAGCGCGAAGAGTTTTGGGGAGGATGGAAAATGGATTGCCCGCGTGTAGAAGGGAATTGGGCATGATAAACGAAGTTGGCTTGTTCCTCTGCGAGAACAATAAAATCACCCGTTGTGAAACAGAAAGGCGTGGTTAATTCGACGGTTTCCAGCGAAAAAAGTTCGGAGATGAACTGATTCGTTGCACGCTGTTCGTCTTGTGCTTTCGCTTGTTGAAGACGCTGAGACAAGTAACATTTTCCGTCGCAATGCAACTCTGGCCGCTCTTTGTTTACACAATAATTTTGGATGATGTATTCCTTTCGCAGTTCGTAGTCAAGGAACAAGATAGGACTTACCAAGACCTTCAAAAAGAGAAGGGCTGTAAGTACGAGGGCTCCTGTTTGAGAACTTGTTTGCAAAAGACAATTGGGTTTGTTTGAAACACAAAGGTCTGTACAGAAGCCCAACTATCCAAATATAGAGTGAGTATTTTCGCACTTGTTTCTTTCATAAATCAACGATAGACGACGTAATTTGTACAATAAACAAAAATAGTCGTCCATAAAATGGACGACTATTCGATTACTAACCTCCTAAATCAAAACTCTATTTTCCAACTATTTGTGGTTGAAGACTGGCAATAACTGCCATCAGTTCATTCTTTTCGTTTGTCGGTACATTGAATTTATCAATTGCATCCGATAAATCTTTCGCCATTGAATTAAATTCTTCGGCTGTGATACTCATTCCTTTGTGAGCTGTAATCATATCTTTACCTCTATAAACCTGCGGACCACCGGCGGCTTCACACATTTGGTCTATCAAGTTGTTTCGGAGAGAAGCTAATTTGGGGGAACTACCTCCAAGCCGATTTACCTCCTCAAGCAAGGGTTTAAACGTCCGTTCCATATCTGGATTAACTGCCACATTCGCGATAAATTGGTCAACGACCAATGTTACAGCATCCACCCCGCCTAATCTATCATATAAAGTGGGTGAAACAGGAGTTTCCATATCCACTTCTTGTTTGCAAGAAGCTATGAATAAAATAATAAGGACACTAAGTACTTTTATCTTCATATTGACAATTATTTACGAAAATTAAAGGCGTATTTCAGTTCCTCAAATTTTTGAACGTATTTCATTGGAACAGGGCATTCAGGGACGTTACCACTCGGTTTTTCAAAAACGACAGGTTTTACATCAATACCTATTTTTTCAATCCCTGAAATAAGCGCTTCAGAAGAGACGGTATCTTTATCGAATAAAACACTAACCTTTTTGCTTTGTACACTTGTTTGAACGGCTGTTACGCCGGGTATACCTCCAAGATATACATTCAAATTTTGGGATTCCTTAGCTGTAAGTTCGTTTTCTAGGCTAACAACAATCATATTGATGGCCTTTACTTGTGCATGCGCAGGTTTACTTTCTGCATTGGCATAGATTAAAAAGACGCCAAGTAGGCTCAGGAACAGGTAGCCTGTTAATTGTATCACTCTTCTTACCATTGTCTTGCATGTTTGGGACGATTACATAAAAAGATACGCGAGAAAACACAAATTGGATTATTTTCAAATAAAAAAATGACTAATTCGTACAATAATTACGAATTAGTCATTTTAACTTTCCTCTCCTATAGGTCACTTTCTTTTAAAAAGAGGAACTGTACTACAAGGTTCCCCAAACATGAGACTTTTCACATGTGGAGAAAGTAATTGGGTTACTTCGCTGTAAATAGCTGATGGAACCGTTATTTTACTACATCCTTTTACAACCACTCGCGCATTTTCAAATGAAGAAAAATCAATTTTTTGCAATTCTTTCAAGAAAATACGTTCCTCTAGACTTTCCAAATCCCCTATATGCACTAGTCGAGCGTGCGGCTGTAAATGGAGGGTTAAAAGCATGAAGGCCCATTGTGGGATAATGGCATCCTCGGAGCAAATGACCGCCACGTATTTATCCTTGTACATAGACCAATCGTTTTCTTTCAAAAATTGTCTAAAATCTTTTTCTTTCAAGATGAGTCCCATGAAAAGATTATCTTTCATGTCGTAGATAACTCGCTCACCTACAGGATATATATCTTCGAGGTTGAAGGTAATCAACCCACTTGCTGCTACTTTATTTATAATTTCTTCTTCCATTTTATAATCAGTTTATAAAGAGATGAACAGATGAAAAAATTAAAAAGTTTGGTCGCCGGATTATTCCCTATTTGAGTTTGGGATTATTTTGATGTCGATGTAAATCTCGTTTTGTCTTTTTTTCAAGATTTTTGGTCAAGGCTTCTGTCAAATCAATACCTGTTTGATTAGCTAAGCAAATCAAAACAAAAAGTACATCGGCCATTTCATCTCCCAAATCTTTGCTTTTATCAGACTCTTTTTCAGATTGTTCGCCGTATCTTCTTGCCATAATTCGGGCAACCTCTCCTACTTCTTCCATAAGCATAGCCGTATTCGTTAATTCGTTGAAATACCTTACGCCAATGGTTTGAATCCATTCATCAACAATTTTTTGTGCTTCTTCAATCGTCATTTTATATCCATTAAAAGGGGGCATCTTCTCGTAAATGCCCCTCGATTAGAAAAGTTAGTCGCTTTTTTATTCGAATATATCGGTAATTCCACCCAATACGGAACCACTTTCTCTTCTGGAATTACTGCTGTAAGGCGATAGGCGCTGGATTAGTTTTGAAATCGGAAGTGATTGAATCCAAACTTTTCCCGTTCCTTGCAATGTGGCTAAAAACAACCCTTCTCCACCAAAAACCATGGACTTTAGCCCCCCGGAACGTTGAATATCAAAGTTAATTTGGGGTTCAAAGCCTACTACACAACCTGTATCTACGCGGAGCGTTTCGTTGTTCAGATAGCGTTCAATCACGACACCACCTGAGTGAATAAAAGCTTTGCCATCTCCTTGGATTTTTTGAAGAATGAAGCCCTCTCCACCAAACAAACCTGCACCAATTTTTTGGTTAAAATGAATGGACATTCGTGTCCCCATTGCAGCACACAAGAACGAATCTTTTTGTACAATGAGTGTATTTTTGTAAATCTGGCTAAGGTCTACCGGAATAATAGTACCCGGATACGGCGCTGCAAAAGCAACTTTTCTCTTGCCATACCCTCTATTCGTGAAGTGTGTCATGAACAGAGACTCTCCTGTCAAAACACGTGTTCCAGCTTGAAAAATCTTTCCCAGAATACTCTGGTTGGCTTCTGTACCATCTCCCAATTTGGTTTCAAAGGTAATTCCATCCTCCATGAAAAGCATAGAGCCAGCCTCTGCAATAACGGTTTCGTTAGGGTCGAGTTCAACTTCCACAACTTGGATGTCCTCCCCAATAATTTTGTAATCAATTTCGTGACTTCTCATACGTTTTTTCGGTATATATGTATTCGTGATTATTTTCCTTCTTCTTGGTTTGTGTCCTCATCTACCGTACGGTTACGGAGTTTTTTATCATCGACTTTTTCGTTTAGAAACTCATTGATTTTATCAATATCGTATGACATTTGAATTTCACCGAACGAATTTATTTCGATTTCAAAACCATCTAAATCTTTGTGTACACGTGGTTTATCTGTATTTTTTGCCATTATTTTATTTATTTTTTCTCTAAAATTAAAGGAAGTACCTCTGAAAACCAAGACTTTTGTTTGAGTGGTTTTGTACGTGGATAAGCACAAAAAAAGCCAATCTAGACTAGATTGGCTTTTTCAGGAAACAGAAGCGAATTAGCGAGTTATCCAAGAGAACTCGTATTCAAGTTGCGGTACTTTTGTTCTTTCAGCCACTCTTTTCAGTCTATTTGGTAGTGCCATTAGGTAATCTCTTCCCTTTTCAGCGGCTTCATTCAGGCCTGTGAGACTCTCAATCTTCCATTCTTCGAGTAAGTCCTCTAGAATTTGAATGTAATCTTGTGTCGTGTAAACACCAAGGCGCTGGGCTGCATCTGAAAAATGGGAGAACGTCTGGCTCATTGAAATTCCCGATTCACGCAAGAAGTGAGCTGGCATCACGATTTTCTTTCGCATCATATCTTCTAAAGCAAGCATCATTTCTGAAGGGTCAACTTCAAAAATTTTAGCGACAAATGTTTTGTATGCTTTGGCGTGGCGCATTTCGTCGGCGGCAATCAGACCACAAATTTTTGATAAATGGGCATTCCCAAAGCTCTTTGAGAGTGTCGCTGTACGTCTGTGCGAAATATTTGTAGCTAATTCTTGGAAAGACGTATAGACAAAATTTCTGTAAGGATCTACCCCCGTACCAATATCAAAACCATCGGCAATAAGGTATTGCGTAGACGTTTCCATGGCACGCATGTTGACACGACCAGATAAATAAAGATATTTATTCAATAAATCTCCGTGTCTATTTTCTTCTGCGGACCACCAGCGTACCCACTTGCTCCAACCTGCGGGTTCTAGTTGGCTGACACCTTCGACTCCCATTAGCCAAGCCTCATACGTGGGAAGTGCTTCCTCCGTGATGGTATCTCCTACCAAGACAGCCATATAGTCGTAGGGAAGTTCACGACAAGATTCTTGTAGTAATTTTACTTCTTGGAAAAAATTTTCAGATGTGGCATCCGGAAGTAAGTCTTGAGGCTGCCAGTTAGTATCGATTGGTTTTAAGAATTCATCCACGAAAGAATCAATTTTTTCGCCGATAAACTTCATTACTTCTAAACGAGAGGAAGGTAAAATCATAACTAGAAATATAAAAAGTGGTTTTTCCTATTTATTCGGAAAACAAATATATAGATAAAAGTAATAGGTTTTTGAAAATCATAAGATACTTACACCCTTCCTACAAAAGATATACCTGTTTGAATGGATACTTTCCGTAAAAAACATATCATTAATGGTATTTAATTGGGTAATTTTGTGTTCAAACTATCTTTATTTAGCTAACTTCCAATGAAAAAGATAATTAATTATTTACTTAGTGCTATTTTTTTGCTCTATTTTGGAATCATCCTTGTGCTTTTTCACGTCATACAAGTTCTTTGTTTCAAACTATTCGGAAAAAAAGCACACCAAAAATCAGTCAATGTACTCAACTTCTTTCTTGTATACGGCTTATATTTAACAGGCACCATTCCTCGATTTACACAATCTACGGCACTACCCACAGACCGCCCACTCATTTTTGTTGCGAACCACCAAAGTACGTTTGATATCCCAGGTATTATTTGGTTTTTACGCAAATACACGCCCCTATTCGTATCAAAGATTGAGCTTGCCAAAGGTATTCCAAGTATTTCATACAATCTTCGTGTTGGCGGTGCTGCTTTGATTGATCGAAAAGACGGGAAACGAGCCATCCTAGAAATCGCCCGATTAGGCAAATACATCAAGCAAAATAATTTTTCAGCTGCTATTTTTCCAGAAGGTACCCGAACAAAAACAGGACAGATGAAACCTTTTCAGGTGGGTGGTCTCGCGACGTTAGTCAAAAGAGCAGACAACGCACTGATTGTCCCTATTGCTATCAATGGTTCTTGGGAGTTCAATCCCAAAGGAATCTTCCCACTTCAAGCGTTTTCAAAAATTTCATGGGTAACACTTACGCCCATCGAACCCAAAGAGCATACAGCTGAGTCACTTACAGCAGCAGCTGAAGAGCAAATTAAGGCGTTTTTGGCTTTATCTTGACAGGAACCTTAGTTATCATTTTGAACTATTGCATACCTTTGCAAACCAAAATTCACTAAAAATCAGTCTTTCATTCATAGACAATAGATACATGTTAAGAACACATACTTGTGGTGAGCTTAGACTCTCCCATCAACACAAAACAGTTACGCTTTCAGGCTGGGTACAACGAACACGAGATAAAGGAGGGATGATTTGGTTAGACCTTCGTGACCGATACGGCATTACGCAGTTACGATTCGAAGAAGGACAAACAGCCCCTGAATTAATGGAAAAAGTACGTTCCTTAGGACGTGAATTTGTCATTCAAGCAACAGGTGTTGTGATTGAGCGGATGTCTAAAAATGACAAAATCCCTACCGGGGAAATTGAGGTAAATGTTACTGATTTATCTATTCTAAATCCAGCGAAACTCCCCCCTTTCCTCATTGAAAACGACACAGATGGTGGCGATGATGTTCGCATGAAATACCGTTATCTGGATTTACGAAGAGAGGTTGTTCGCCAAAATTTGATTTTACGGCACAAAGTAGCGCAACAAACGCGTATTTACATGGATGCGCAAGAGTTTATCGAAGTAGAAACGCCTGTTTTAATTAAATCTACGCCTGAAGGTGCCCGTGACTTCGTTGTACCAAGTCGGATGAATCCAGGTGAATTTTATGCCCTGCCCCAATCTCCGCAGACATTCAAGCAACTCCTCATGGTGTCTGGCTTCGATAGATATTATCAGATTGTCAAGTGTTTCCGTGACGAAGATTTACGTGCAGATCGCCAACCTGAGTTTACACAAATCGACTGCGAGATGTCTTTTGTTGAACAAGAAGATATCTTGGCTATGTTTGAGGGGCTAATCCGCCATTTATTCCAGACAGTGAAAAATATAGAACTTCCTGAGGTTCCGCGTATGACGTATGCAGATGCGATGCGTTTGTATGGTTCAGATAAGCCTGATATTCGGTTCGGAATGCAATTTGTTGAACTCACTGACCTAACAAAAGGCAAGGGTTTTCCTGTTTTTGACGAAGCTGAACTTGTCGTAGGTATTTGTGCTACGGGGTGTGCTACTTACACACGGAAACAAATTGATGAGCTAACAGATTGGGTAAAACGACCTCAAATTGGGGCAAAAGGATTGATTTATGCACGTATAAATGAAGACGGTAGTGTAAAATCTTCTGTCGATAAGTTTTTTAGTCCAGAAGAATTGCAAGAAATTGCTACGCGCTTCAACGCACAGCCTGGTGACTTACTTCTGATTCTCGCAGGTGAAAGCAACAAAGCAAGAAAACAGCTGAACGAATTGCGCCTTGAGATGGGTACACGCTTGGGACTTAGAAACCCAAATGACTATAAAGTACTTTGGGTGATTGACTTCCCGCTTTTAGAGTATGGTGAAGAAGAGGACAGATGGTTTGCGATGCATCATCCGTTTACAAGTCCTAAACCTGAAGATATTCCTTTACTTACCTCAGACCCTGGAAGTGTACGTGCCAATGCGTATGACTTGGTTGTCAATGGCACAGAAGTTGGTGGTGGTTCCGTTCGTATCTTCCAACGTGAGCTCCAACAACAAATGTTTGGTGTACTTGGATTCACAGAAGAAGAAGCCAAGAAACAATTTGGTTTCTTATTAGAAGCCTTTGAATACGGTGCACCACCCCATGCAGGTATTGCTTTTGGGTTTGATAGACTTTGTTCCCTTTTCGGTGGAGCAGATACCATTCGTGATTTTATCGCTTTCCCGAAGAATAATAGTGGGCGTGATGTGATGATTGATTCTCCTTCAACCATCTCGGATGCTCAACTCAAAGAGTTACATATTTCGACCAAATAAGTGAGAAATCGTTTGAATCAAAAAAGGCTACTTCGTTTGAAGTAGCCTTTTTTGATTAGCTTACCGGATTATTTTATTTATTTATTCCGAGAATATAAATTTCAGTTCTTCTATTTCTGGCATGTTCCTCTTCAGAACAATTCACACCATCGGTACATCCGTTTACAGTCTTTGATTCACCATACCCTTTGTACTCCACACGCGCACGGCTTACACCTCTTTTAAAGAGATAATTTGCGGAGGCTAATGCACGGTTATCAGATAAAGTTTGGTTGAATTCTATTGAAGAACGACTATCTGTATGAGAGCTCAGTTCTACCTGCATATCTGGATATCTACGCATCAGATTAACTAATTTATCAAGTTCGGCAATTCCGGCAGGTTTTAGTGCATATTTTCCATAATCAAAATAAAGATTTTCGATGGTAATGACATCACCCTGCTCAAATACTTCGATATTTCCAGCACCTGGTCTAAGTGTATTGCAATCTACTTTGTTTAGCTCAATCATACGTGAGGCCATGTTCACTACCTTCGTTTCAATTGTATAAGAACAGCCTTCCACTGCTTCAAAGGAGTAAAGTCCCTGTTCATCTGTATTTCCTGAAATAACAGACCCATCACATAGATTGGTAATGACAATTGGTGCATTTCGGACTGGTTTTCCGCCTGTTTGGGTTAAAATCTGACCTGATACAATACATTTTTTTATATTAAGGCCTGCATCTTTACCGTCCTGTTGCTTATTTGAAGACTTTTCATTGACAAGAGGAATTTCAATTCTATTGACTTGAAGTTCACAATCAGTTGTAGGTACAGACACTGATTTTTCAAGATAACTATTCGCGGATGCGACAATAGAAACTGACTCGGCTTGTGGAAAATCTTGTACCGTCAAACTACCATCTGCCTTTGTTTTTGCTTGAATTATTTCACCTTTTGTGTTTTGATACGAAATAGAAGCGTTAGCAATAGGTAGCTTGGTATCGGCATCATAAACCGAAAGGACGAAAGTACAACCCTCCTTCAATTCACATGTTCTATCAAATGAATAAATATCGTCATCGTCACCACCCCTTTTTCTATTTGAGCTAAAATAGCCTTTTTTACGACTTGAGTCAGTAATCAGACCAAAATCATCCTTTTCCGAATTAATCGGTTTACCCAAATTTGAAACTCCTGAACGAGGTGTAAATTCGTTCATTTTTACGTAGAATAAGTCAAGACCACCTAGTCCTGGATGTCCTGTTGAAGAGAAATATAAGTCCCCGTTTGGGTCAATATAAGGGAACAACTCATTACCACTTGTGTTGATTTCTTTTCCTAGATTGATGGGGGCGGACCAATTTGTTCCATCGTATTTGGATGCATATAAGTCTGTTCCTCCAAACCCACCGGGCATATCAGAAGCAAAAATAAGATACGAGTCATCTGGGCTGAGTGTAGGATGACCCACTGAGTACTCGTCGCTATTGAAGGGCAATTCCTGAATATCTGACCAACCCGAGCCTTTTGCTTTGGCGGAGTAAACTTTTAGTTTATTCACACCATCCGAACTTTTTCGGGTCTTCCCATTAATAAAATTATTACGTGTAAATATAACTTGTGAACCATCTTTGAAGAAAGAAGCGGGGCCTTCATGGTACTTAGAATTTAAGTTACCAGCAAAAGGATCAACAGCTGTTTCACTTTTTGAACCATAACTACCAATTGTACCGATATTTCCAGATCCAAAAACACCTAGTGTTTTTGAGTCATTAGGGGAATTTGACACATATTGGTCGCTACCTGCAAAACCAACTGTAGATCTGGTTGATTTCAACGTTGTTTCACCACTTCCTAGGCTTGCTACTTGGCCATCACCGAGTGCGGATACATTATCAAGATGAAATAAATCTAAGAAGGGAGTATCATTCCATGCAAAAACACGACGGACAGCCGTCCCCACTTGCCTATTTGAGACAAAGACGAGTCCATCTTTGTAATAAGCGGGGCTAAAATCAGAGCTAGTGGTATTTATCGTTAAATATTTTACGTCATAACAGTTGACATTTTTAGCCAAGACAGATACATCTTCGTACAAAGTCACGAATTTCTTCGTCGTACTTGGTGAGGAAGAGGGCGTACTAGGCGTACTTTTTTCATAGGCTTGGTAGTACGTTTGAGCCTCTTTGTATTTACCGTTAGAGGCAAGAATTTGAGCATAACGCAGAAGTAATTCAGGGTCAGCAGGTGTTGTCGTGTTGGTAACAATTCCCTTTAAAACCCTTTCTGCATTTGTGTAATCTTTTACTTTATAGTAACTATCAGCAAGGTTAACTTTGGCAGTTCTAGTAACATCAGGAGGTAATGTTTTGGTAAGTGCCTTTTCGTAATATTCGATTGCACGCGTATAACTAAGACCAGTATAAAATTTTTCGGCTACTTTCACGAGTGACTCTTGCGCCAACACAAGAAATGAGGACTGCATGAAAAGTAAGATAATAAGTATTCGTTTCTTCATCGGTACACCTTTTAATTTCGACTAAATAATCGCTTCCAAATGATTAAAAAAAGCGAGGAGACAGCACTTTATTTTTCTTAAATCCAAACTCATATCTCAGGAGACCTTCATGCGAAGGAGTTCCTGTAATCGTTTGACTAGCATTTAAACGCGTTCGGTTGACATCATATGCATAACCGAGACGAATCTGAGGAGTAAGCTGCAATTCAATCATACCAACAACAGCGTCTAATGCATCTTGACCCGTCAACATCGCTTGTGATTTTCTACCTGACACTCCGATTGAAAACATGTCTTTAATCCAAAAGTTAATATTCCCATCCAAACCTAACGGAGACCCATTCGTATAACGCAACAATAGAGAAGGTTTGACCTTGAATGAACCTTTACCAACTACAAAACCCATCATTGCGTAATAATGTCTTCTTGTACGAATTTCCGTTTCTGTTTCTGCCGTTGTAAACTGATTCAGTTTGGTTTCGATAATTTGGGGAACAGAAAAACTAAAGTAGCTCTTTGCATTACTAATATACAAACCTCCACCAATATTAGGATACATTCGGTTAATATCATTGGCTCCGCTGAATACTGGATCTGAACCGCCATTCACTACGTTGCTCAAACGCCAATTAACATTCGTCATTGACCCTTGAACCCCTAAAGATAGTGTCGTTTTCTCTCCTACTTTAACTTTGTATGCGTACGATAAAGAAGCACCTGTGTTTTTGGCATGCCCAATCGCATCATTGTAAGCTTGTAGGCCAATTCCCATTTTCTCGTTTTTGAAAGGAGCGTCCATGGTAAACGAATAAGTCGTCGGTGCACCAGGGACACCAATCCATTGGTATCGACCAATCGTAGAAATGCTCAAAACATCTCTATTTCCAGCATAAGCAGGGTTGATAGCCAACGTATTGAACATGTACTGTGAATACAATACCTCCTGCTGCGCCTGCGCCTTGTATTGGAAAGAAAGGAGAATAATCCCCACTATTTTGAACCAGATTTTTCGTTGATATCTTCTCATTTTAATCTATCGTTTAACCAATCTTGTTGGGACTTTGTATAAGGCTAGGTAGTTTTTTACAATGAAATAAACTACCTAGCTTCTATATTATCGTGCAATGGTGATGAAATTGAACCTTGTTTCTCCGTTAAGAACTGACTGAATTGGGCTTTCAATGCTGTAATAATACGTACCATCTGGTACACCACCCATTGAGAAGAACAACCCTCTGTTCGCCACACCATTCCAGCCAGTATTCGGGTCAGGAAAATCTCTTCTGTAATTATCAGACTCATACACAAGTTGTCCCCATCTTGTGTAAATACGAACACGTAACTCATCACTCTCAGTAATTCCCGTGATGATTAATTCGTCATTAATTAAGTCACCGTTCGGAGACATAGCGTCAGATACAATAACTACACCACCAGGGTTCACATTTG
>JBKBRQ010000067.1:0-13045 GCA_046292055.1 Spirosomataceae bacterium
GGCTACGCGTTCTTCGATTAATCTATTAAAAAGGGTAGATTTACCCACGTTAGGTCGCCCTACAATTGCTACTATATTTGCCATATCTCCTCAAATGCGAGTGCGGTATCTTGCCCGCCTCTGTTCTAAATAAAACGTACTAAAAAGGTCGCAAAATTACTAAAAATAATTGATAATCAGCGTATAAAGTAAGAAAGAAGCTTCTTTTATTTGCTTCATTTCTTAGAAAGTAAAGTCTATGAAAAAATTTCTTGATACGAAATCAGTAAAATGGCCACGACTGCTAGTACCAATCCAACTTGATTGACTTGGCGAATCTTTTCCTTAAAAAATCCAATTCCAACCAATGCAGCTACCAATATTATACAAGGGATACACCAAAGCACCGCTATTCCCGAAGGCACGAAGCGCTAATAATAACCAATAAAAAGATAAGAAATTAGGAATACCCAATGCAATTCCTGCTGCTATATTCTTTGAGGCTATTTTCTCTTTACCAACCAATACATCACGTACAAGAAGGATAATTCCCGCTCCAATCGCCCCGACAAGCATCACCAAAGTAACAGGTATCGTCTCTTCTGGATTCGGGATGTAGTGAATATTCATGTAATTGATAACCGTATTTGTCATCCCGTACATAATAAATACAGCGATGATTAACCACCAAGCATTATTTTTCGCTGTACTTGTTTCATTTGTTTTTTCCTCGGGTTTGAATGTACTCAAAACAACAGCTACCAAAGCCAACCCAAGCCCTGCATAATTCCACACATCAAAAGCTCTGCCTGAATTTTGAAAGACCCACAAACTAAACAACACAGGAATGACCAAAGATATATTATTAGCAAGAGATGTCAAGGTCAAGCCCATGCGTTGGGTGGCTAATCCTGAAAGTACAAACGTAACGATAAAAGCGATACCAAGTCCTAGCGCAATCCACGTCCAAGTTTGCGTTATATCTAATGAAAAAAACTGTCCTTCTGGCATTAAAATCAATCCTGTTGCCACACAAAAAGGATAGTTAAACACGATGGCTTGCCTTGTCTGAATACCAAAATGAGGGTGTAACCGAAAATTAACAAGTAGCAATACCGAAGCTAAAATGCTGAGTAATAAATAAATCATGTAAAGATGTGCTTAACGAAACCACAAAGGTACGCGCTTTCCCTAGATTCCACCAACCTAAATTTTGTACACTGGCTTTCTTGAGGCGTGCCAAAATTCAATAATTTAGCAAGAAACTTCTGATTTTTGCTTATTTTTGGCACAATCACTTATTCACTTATCCATCGTTCCGATGAAAGAATACATCCAACAACATCAACAACGTTTTTTAAACGAACTTTTCGATTTTCTACGCATTCCATCCGTTTCTGCCAATCCAGCGCACCAAGCGGATATGCTCACAGCCGCAGAGTTTGTCCAGCAGCGCTTGCTTGAAGCCGGTATGGACAAAGTAGAAATCTGCCCGACAGCAGGTCATCCTATTGTTTTTGCTGAAAAAATCATAGATACTGCACTTCCTACCATTCTCGTTTATGGACATTACGATGTACAACCCGCTGACCCACTCGAACTTTGGGATACGCCCCCTTTTGAACCAACTATCCGCGTAACTCCCGTACATCCAGACGGTGCTATTTTTGCAAGAGGTGCTTGTGACGACAAAGGACAAATTTACATGCACGTCAAGGCAATCGAAACCATGATTGCCAACAATGCCCTCACTTGCAATGTAAAGGTGATGTTTGAAGGCGAAGAAGAAGTAGGTTCTGAACACTTGGCTACGTTCGTCAAAGAAAACAAAGAAAAACTTGCCGCTGATATTATCCTCATTTCAGATACATCCATCATCGCAAACGATATCCCTTCTGTTGAAACCGGACTACGCGGCCTTGCCTACATGGAAGTAGAAGTAACAGGCCCGAACCGTGACCTTCACTCGGGCGTGTATGGTGGCGCCGTTGCTAATCCCATCAACGTTCTGACTCAAATGATTGCGTCTCTGCACGATGAAAAAGGGAAAATCACGGTCAAAGGATTTTATGATAAAGTCGTCGAGCTATCTGTCGAAGAACGTGATGCACTTGAAGCCGCACCTTTTGACCAACACGTTTATCAACAAGATTTGAATATTGCTGCAGTTTCAGGGGAAGAAGGATATACCACCCGTGAGCGTGCTTCGATTCGTCCGACACTTGACGTAAACGGTATTTGGGGTGGATACATAGGCGAAGGCTCTAAAACGGTGCTCCCTTCCAAGGCATTTGCGAAAATATCTATGCGTTTAGTTCCCGACCAAGATTGGGAAGAAATCTCGGATTTATTCACTACGCACTTCAAAGCTATTGCACCGCCAACAGTCCAGGTAAAAGTAAACAGACATCACGGTGGACAACCTTACGTGACGCCCACAGATTCTATCGGATACCAAGCGGCGTTCCGTGCTATGCAAGAGGCATTCGGAAAAACACCTGTTCCAACACGGGGTGGCGGAAGTATTCCTATCGTCGCACTTTTTGAGCAAGAATTAGGGCTAAAATCCATTCTTTTCGGGTTTGGTCTTGACTCAGACGCCCTCCATTCTCCAAATGAACATTACGGTCTCTTCAATTTCTACAAAGGCATTGAAACCATTCCGTTGTTCTACAAATATTTCTACGAATTACATACGAATAAGCAATAAGCAAGCAGTAGGGCAAAGTCTAGGTAAACTTTGCCCTACTTTTTCTCTTTAGACCTTTTCTTTCCTAGCTCTTTTATTATGGCAACATCACCCATACAATTGGATGGCATCGCAACAGAAGCCACTTCGAATCACGACGATTTAGATAAAAAATCCATCCGTGCTCTTTTAGAGGGCATCAATCAAGAAGACCAGACTGTTCCGTTCGCGGTGGCACAAGCCATTCCGCAAATAGAAGCACTGATAGACCAAATCGTTCCACGGATGAAAGCCGGTGGGCGGTTGTTTTACATCGGTGCAGGAACAAGCGGTCGCCTAGGTATTGTAGATGCCTCCGAATGTCCGCCTACGTATGGAGTACCCGCCGGTCTTGTGGTTGGTATCATTGCAGGAGGAGATAAAGCCATTCGAAGTGCCGTCGAAAATGCCGAAGATGACCCCAGACAAGCATGGATTGACCTTGAGGCGTTCCAACCCTCCGCACAAGATACACTCATCGGGATTGCAGCATCCGGAAGAACACCGTATGTAGTGGGAGGATTACAAAAGGCACGCAAAGAAGGACTATTGACAGGCTGTATTGTTTGTACCAAAGGCAGCCCCATTGCCGCTGAAGCCCAATATCCTGTTGAGGTTGTCGTTGGACCTGAATTTGTAACAGGTAGTACCCGTATGAAGTCCGGAACAGCCCAAAAACTAGTTCTCAACATGATTTCTACAACCGTCATGATTCAATTGGGACGTGTAAAAGGGAATAAAATGGTGGATATGCAGCTTTCCAACGAAAAACTTGTTGAACGCGGTATTCGTATGATTCAAGCGAGTATTCCCGTTTCATATGAACTAGCAAAGGAGCTTTTGATGACGCACGGAAGTGTACGCGCTGCTGTTGAGGTATACGAAAGACAATAAATAAGAGTATACATGGAAAATGAATGGTTAACCCTCGACTGGTTTAAGGTAGCTACCCTCACTTCTTTTGTGTGGAAGAACCCGTATTACTTATATGCCATCGTCGGAATCCCCTTCCTTTTCCTTTTCAGATGGCTTTTTTCACCTAAAAGACAAGTTTTATACCTTGCTCTTCCGCCCGAACGCCGGCAAACACATTGGTCGAGCTATTTCCGTTTCCTTATCCCACTTACTTTTTCTTTCGGTCTCTTTTGTATCCTTCTCGCCCTTGCGCGCCCTCAGCGAATTTTAGAAAGTAAAGAACAATATGCAGAGGGGATAGACATCATGCTCGCACTGGATGTGTCAGGTTCAATGGGTGAAACAGACCTAAAACCTACCCGCCTCGAGGCGGCAAAACAAGTAGCACGCGATTTTATCAAAGGAAGACAAAATGACCGCATAGGGCTTGTTGTTTTTGCAGGTGACCCCCTCATTTTATCCCCTCTTACCACTGACTACGCAACGCTAAATACCTACATAGATGAAATTTACGAAGGGATGATTCCCATAGATGGAACCTCCCTTGGCACTGCACTTGCCACTTGTATCAATCACCTTCGGGATATACCAAGCAAAAGCAAAGTTATTATTCTTTTAAGTGATGGTGATAGTAAAAATGACATTTTACCCCCTATCAATGCAGCAGACTTGGCAAAATTCTTCTCGATTCGCCCCTATACTATTGCGGTCGGTCGAGACAGTGACCAAGAAATTGTAAATGAAAAAACATTGCGTGAAATTGCAAGAGAAGGAGAAGGTGCTTTTTTCAGGGCGACAGATAACCAAACACTCGCCACGATTTTTGGCCAAATTAACCAAATGGAAAAAGCAAAAATCAAAAGTGATACACTGCAAGATGTACGAGATTATTACTATATCTACATCTATTGGGCAATTGTATTTGTACTAATTACCCTTTTTCTAAAAAACACAGCATTAGGAAATATTCTAGAGGATTAATTTCTCTCCCCTAGAATAGTTCGCATATAACTGGTTAATATTTTCAAACCATTCGCAAAATGTTGATTATTGTTGATAACAATATCCGCATCGTATTTAGAGGGTTTGATGAATTTTTCGTAGGTCGGCGCGACATGGTTCTCCCACCGATACAAAACATCCTCCAAATCATACCCTCTTTCACTGTTATCCCGAATGATTCTTCGCTTAATTTTGATATGTTCTTTCGCGTCAATGAAGACTTTCAAATCTAATAAACGCGAAATATGGTACGAATGGAACACGAAGATTCCCTCCACAACGATAATAGGAGCTGGCTTGAAAACCAATGTTTTCGGTACAACATTCGGGTTATTAAACGTGTATTCTTTCTGTGTCACCTCTTGCCCGGATTTGAGCGCAGCAATGTGCGAAGCATATAACTCAAAATCTATGGCCTCTGGTAAATCATAATTTTCTACCCCGTTCAAGTCCTTCGGAACAAAATCCTTCGATTTGTAATAATTATCTTGTGAAATAAGACAAACATCTGCTTCGTCAAATTCACTGAGTAAACTATGCAAGAAGAACGTTTTGCCTGAGGCACTTCCTCCGGTAATTCCGATAACAAAGCTTTCTTGTGGTTGTGGAGTAGTCATCATATAGTTATGCCTTTGGCTATTAAGCCATCACACGTAAGATTTGTTCAAGAATGATTGCACCATCTGTATTTCCGAGAGCAGCATCAGCAGCTCTTTCGGGGTGTGGCATCATACCAAATACATTTTTGGTTGCGTTGGTTACACCGGCAATGTTTTCCAAACTTCCGTTCGGGTTGGCGTCCTCCGTGATTTCGCCTGCTTCGTTGCAATATCTAAACAAAACTTGGTCATTATCATTGAGGGCTTTCAATGTGTCTGCATCAGCGTAATAACGACCGTCACCGTGTGCAATAGGCACTTTGTACGCGATGGGTTCAAGTTGTGCCGTCAGGAGAGCCGAAGAGCTCTGCGGTTTCAAATAAATATTTTTACAAATATATTTCTGAGAAGTATTTTTCAAGAGAACACCTGGTACCAAGCCAGCTTCTACTAAAATCTGGAATCCATTACAAATTCCCATAACATACCCTCCCTTGTTGGCATGTGCAATCACTTCATTCATGATTGGCGAAAAACGAGCAATTGCTCCCGAACGTAAATAATCACCGTACGAAAAGCCCCCTGGCAAAAATACAAAGTCACAACCTTGTAAGTCATGGTCTTTATGCCAAAGCTTCACTACTTCTTGGCCTAAATTATGGCGCAAGGCAAAAATGGTATCATCTTCACAATTGGATCCCGGGAATACAACAACTCCGAACTTCATGAGGAGAAAAATTTATGGTTGGTATCTGAAATAAACTGCAAAGTTACATAATCTTCTCAACGATTTTGCCATCCTAGGTGGTTTTTCCGTTGTTCTTGGCTAAAAATAAGAAATCCAAAGAACCACATTGATAGGGATAGACCTCAACGTATTTGCAGGTAAAACAAAAATAGTAACGCCTATTTTATCTATTTTCTAAAACAACAGAAAACGTTGATAAAGAGACAATCTACTCCAAAACAAAGCTGAACGTATACGATTTGATCACAGAATGTATTTGTTCATTTTTAACGTACGAAAAAGCAGAAGAAAACTAGTTAATTTTGGGCTTTACTACCATAGTGTAATGTATACACTCAAAATCCCTACTACGAAACCTCATTTTTGGCAAATGCTAGATTACAATCTCAATCTACCTTTTAGGCTACTTTTGTAAGAGAAACTATTTTAGTATAATTTCATACTAGGTAATCTTACAATTATGTATGCTCAACTTTTTTAGCTATATTCTTCTTTATATCTTACTAACTCAAACCCTTTGTAATGTCGGGAAATTTAATTTTACCACTACCTCATCTCGATGACGACCTGAGGTATTCACAGGCGAATAAAACATTCGTTGAAATAATTAATTCGTGGATAGACAATAAGATATTATCAATTCGTGAGGTTTGGACGCAAAACCAATTACCCATTACGCCAGAACATACACATACTCCGGCTATACTTGCTGATGAAATCTTGCAAATTCTTACACACCGAATATTTAACTACCAATCAAAAAAAAATCTAACACAGGTCATAACAAAGGTGAAGCTAAACCTTGAGAAGCAAATCGCAAACGGCTCACCTATCCGCATTTTTTTTCTTTATAATGGAGGCTATCGAGCATCCCCATTCTCAGGTAAACAATCGCTCATTTATGAACCTGACCAAACAGAATTAATGCTTTTGTTTCAGATTACCCTATTAAAGCAAAAAATAGCAACGATTTATCCGCATGGCATAGAGTTTTTCATCGTCATCAACAACGGCGTAGCCCTTTGGACAAACGAAATTCCACTCTTCGAGACAGAAAAATATGCAAATAGAATGCGGGGAATGATACAATTTTTAGGTGCAGAAGGTGACGTACATATCTTGGTGCAATCTGAACTCCCTAGCTTCAATCCGAACTATTCTTTTACTCCAAGCCATCCTCGCACGAAAATATCAGAACAAGATCACTTAAATGTAGAACGTTTCCTAGGTCGTACTTGCAGCTATGAAGAAGCGTCGTTCAGGTTTACTACTTACTTACAAGCAGAGGCAAAGTGGGCAGAAGATTTATCTTCTATCGTTACTGCTAAAGATGCACTCATCATGAGGCAAGTGGCACATCCAGATATGCTTTCGTTTCGCCCTTTCCCCGGTGGCGCCATCCGAACTCAGAATGGAAGTCTTGGATTTGAATACCACAATGACAAACTTATTCCAAAACTAATTACCTCTAAAACGCTTCAAAAGCACACATTAGAAAGAACTCTTTACAAGTTTCCAATCACTTCAAATACAATCAATACAAATTTAGATGAATGATACTATGGAAAAAGAAGTAACGTGGAATCACTCCATTTTTTCACCACCATCGGTCGAAAAAATGCACCAATCACTACCTGAATCTATTGCAAAAATTGCAGACTTATTTCCAAACAGCCCCGCTATCCTATTTGAAAAACAAACCTATAGTTTCCTTGATCTATGCTCCCGTATTGCGGGACTTTCACGGGAAATAGATGAACGAGTCAAGACCCCTGGACCAATCGCCTTAGTACAGACTGTTGGATTTGATGCAATTGCAGCTTGGTTTGCGTGTGGACTTTCAGGACGCGCCTTTTTGTTACTTGATCCAGACCAACCACAAACACGGCTTCGAGAAATCATTGAAGCCGCGAGTTGCTCTTTAGTATTGGCAGATGCTACCACTTCCAAAATTCTCGTAGATTTACCGCCAAATAAACTACTCATTTCGAATGGCCAAACTTGTACATTCCGTATTGACAAAAGACAGAATCCTGAAGAGCCAGCTATTATATTTCCTACCTCAGGATCAACTGGAGACCCAAAACTCATCACGTATGCTGCAGCTACCCTTCAAGTGAAGGTTCAAAGTTCTATTCAACGAATGCAAGTACCCCAAGGCGCAAGGGTCTTCATTGCTGGTTCTCATGCCAATTATGGCTTCCTACATCATGCTTTGGTATTTTTACTCTCTGGTGGAGCTGTTTGTCTAGCAGATATAAAATCAAAAGGTTTTAACGCTATTCTACATGCAATCACATATCAAGGAGCCAGACACATCCGGTTTACCCCATCTTTGTTTAGAAAGCTATCTGTCTTACCGCAATCTCTTGAACCATTGCAGCTACTCGAAGGAGTTCGCTTTTCTGGGGAACCACTACTCACAAATGACCTGAAACTCGCCCAGTCCATTTTAAACCCTACTTGTTTGGTACAGAATGTATATGGAAGTACGGAAAGTGCACTATTCATCTGGAGTAGTAAGGCTTGTGATATAGCTCTAACAACTACGACAGCCCCCATCGGGAAAATTTATCCACTTTCCTCTTTTGCAATCAGGCCACTAAATGATGGTATAGAGGAATCTCTTACCGGCGAACTCTTGATACGCTCCCGCTTTCACGCATTGGGTGATTGGAAAAAAGACAGAATTGACAAAGAACGATTTCCACTACTAGAGGGAAGTGTAGACGAACGAGTCTATCAAACTGGGGATGTTGTGAAACAGCTACCCAATGGTGACTTGATTCACCTTGGTCGCTTTGATCGTATGGTTAAAATTCGAGGAAACCGAGTCTTTCTTACTGAAATTGAGTTCCAATTACGTGGTATCCCCGGAGTGACAACTGCTGTCGTAATTGACCAAGTAGAACAAGGCAATGTGCTGCTTTATGGATTCATTACCACAGACTCAACTACTATCAAATCCGAAGACATACGTGCTACATTGGCGTTGAAGATTCCGAGTTTTATGATTCCTAGTCACATCGAAATTTTAAATCAAATTCCTTTGATGCCTGGAGGTAAAGTAGATTTTCAAGCTTTGCTATCACGAATTCCTACTCGCTCTACAGAATCATCGGAAGAACAACATGTAACCAATGATTACAGTCGTCTCATTCAAATATGGGATTCTGTTCTGTGGACAGGTGCACACAAATACGATTCAGATTTCCATGCACTCGGAGGTGACTCCCTCAATTTTATGATACTCATAGATGAGTTGGAGAATACTTTTGGGAAAAATTTACCCTTGGAAGACGTGAGAAGCAACTGTACCTTGACAAACCTTACCGAAATACTTCACATTGAAAACCCTCAACTTCAGCAAGATAAAAAATATGAAACTGTTCAAGCAAGTTTACTTAGACCGAGTTTAAAGCCTTCAAGAGGAATAGCTATGTCTGTTCCAGGTTTTAGAGGATACAGTGGACCACACCCATTTCATCAAGCAGGTTTCTTTGAAGACTTTGATATATGGAAAATTGATTTTCCTATAAAAGAAGGTTCTATGCAAGATGCCAATCGGTACTGGAAAGCAGCTCAAGAAATTATCGAAGGGATGAATGAGGGTAGCATTCCAACACCCCGAATCCTATTTGGGTCATCCTTTGGAGGTGGCTTTGCTTGGTTACTCGGTAAACTTTTGTCAGGCTCCCCTTTCTGTCCTGAATTTGTCGTCATGGTAGATGCCCCTCCGCTACACAGAAGACACGCTTTTCGTACAAAAGCCCTTAAAAAAGCGCTACATGATGTTGCTAGCTTCCAATCTCCATCTGTAATTCACTTACAAAGAGCGCCACTACCCGTTTTTGGAAAGAGAGGTATGCAAATAGATGTCTGGGATTGGAAACCAGAAGATACTATATCTTTAGTGGTTAACATTCCAGTAGTTGGTCATTCAGAGATGTCTAACTGGAAAATTCTCCACTTAGCAAAAGAAGTTGTTGACCTCTTTTTAATAGAGAAAAAAACAAATAACCTATGGCAACATACAATATACCCAACCAATTTATTCGAATTTAAAATATTCGTAGTTTTCAATGGAAATCAAAGTATGGTGCAAAAAGTTATGAATGAATTAGTGCTTAACTTTAAAAATTTAAGTTTTGATAGTTTAATGCACTTATCTGTTTTGTTCTATCTGCACAATGACAAAAAAAAGGCTATTGAACTATTGAATTACGGAGTTACAAAATGGTCAAATTCTGGCACTCTCCATTATCTAAGTAATCGGATGAAACGAAACCCAGACATGCTAATTCCTGCAAAAGATATTCCAAAAATTTTCCCTTGGAACATTATAGTCTATGAAACTAGATTATCAGCAGCATTAAATACAGTAGTCAAAAAACCCTTTTCAGTCAGATTATTCTATTTTATTCTTGATGTAATAATTGCCGCTTTTTTTACTCGATTTATAGCAAAATTGAAACACAAATCATTTTAATCATATCGCTTTCTAATCTTGTCCAAGTAAATCAACCTGTTATTCATCTAAAATATAAACAAAAGCGAGGGCGCACACTTGTCTCGTGCTCCCTCGCTTCTCTAACTTGACTTCTATCAATCTTTATAAATTCCAATGACAGCTTTACCATCTGCCTTGATATATCCTCTGTACATTCCCTCTGAGTTAAAAGGCATCGCTACATTGCCATCTTTGTCCACTGCAACAAGTCCACCTTCTCCACCCATTTTTACTAATTTTTTCATTACTACCTCATCTGCAGCTGCTTGTAATGTCATTCCTTTGTAGGCCATCAGAGCAGAAATATCGTGACCAACCACTGCCCGAATGAAATATTCCCCGTGGCCCGTCGCGGAAATTGCGCAGGTTTCGTTGTTTGCATACGTCCCCGCTCCAATAATTGGAGCATCGCCAATTCTATTCCAACGCTTGTTGGTCATCCCTCCTGTAGAAGTTCCCGCCGCTAAATTTCCATAACTGTCCAGCGCAACACAGCCCACAGTTCCGAACTTTTTCCCTTCCAAGAAAATCAAATCCTCCACGGATTTCTCGGTCGGAATACCCACTTGTGAGCTCTTCCGAACGGGCTTTGACTCTTCCGTATGGTCTAGTTCTGACTTTTCACGCTCCAGTGCTCTTTGTAGTCCTTCCCAGCGCTTTTCTGTATAAAAATAAGAAGGATCCACGATTTCAAGTCCACGTTCTTTCGCAAATTCCTCCGCACCTTTTCCTGTCAACATCACATGTTCTGACTGCTCCATGACAGCTCTTGCTGCTGTTATCGGACTTTTGATTGTCGTTACACCTGCAATAGCTCCTGCAGCCAATGTTTTTCCCTCCATTATCGATGCATCTAACTCATTTCTACCTTCGTGCGTAAATACCGCTCCTTTACCAGCATTAAACAAGGGAGATTCTTCCATGATGTGAATCGTCGCCTCGATGGCATCCAAACTCGTTCCCCCTTTTTTCAAAATGGCATAACCGGTTTCCAACGCTTTTTGTAAAGTAGCCGTATACGCCTTCTCCATCTCTGGAGTCATGTTTTTTCGGGTAATCGTTCCTGCCCCGCCATGAATCACCAACGTAATCTTATCTTGACGACTTCCTTGTTGTGTGAACCCCGTGAAACTCCACGCTAGCAAAAAGAAAAATAGATAAATTTGTTTTTTCATTCCGTTTAATTGGTTTAGTCTTGTTTTTCGACGGTTAAAATACTCGATTTTTGTGTTAATCGAAGCATATCTCGATAAATACCGCAAAAAAGGCGCTCACCTAACCACTTTTGAGTTTCATTGGTTACTATCTAAAAATATTACACATGCAAATCCCTTCTACTGTTTCTATTTTGGGCTGTGGCTGGCTTGGATTTCCCCTGGCACAATCGCTCGTAGCAAACCAATGGACCGTCCTCGGCTCTACGACTTCTCCCAGTAAACTGGACGGCTTATCCCAAAATGGAATTTTACCATTTCTGCTTCAATTGGGTCAATTTTCTACCGATGAATCTTCCGTCCCGTTTTTTCAATCACCTTATCTAATCGTTAATTTTCCCCCACGCCTTCGTTCATCCGAGGGAAACGGATTGGAAAAACAAATGAATGAATTAGACCAACGCCTTTCAGCCGGAAAATGCCAAAAAGCTATTTTCATTAGTTCCACCTCTGTCTATCCGGACCTCAACAGAGAAGTTACTGAAAATGATGCACAAACAACTCATCCATTGGTACTAGCTGAAAATCAATTCATCCAATCTTGTCAAAGAAATCACATCGACTACCTCATTTTTCGCTGTGGGGGTATCATGGGATACGACCGCTATGTTGGTAAATATTATGCTGGAAAAACGTATCCAAGTGCGGCGCAAGTACCTATCAATTACATACACCAAAAAGACATTATTGCAGCTGTAACACACGCGCTTACCCATAAAATCTGGAATAAAATCTATAATCTCGTTGCTCCTATTCACCCGACAAGACGTGAGGCTATCGAGAAAAGTTGTGAAAAATATCAATTACCCTTACCTACTTTTTCAGAGACAAACCAAGACGAAGTATTTAAAATCGTGAATGGAGATGCATTTATGCGTGACTTCGCCTATACTTTCCTCTATCCTGACCCCTTGGCTTTTCCTTAAAAACTTTTAATAGTATGCTTGCATAATATTTTGAAACAAACTAGATTTGTCTAATGGTATGCTTGCATAATACCAAGAATAAATTTCACGATGTAAGGACATTTTTCTTCTTTTGTAGAAATTGATCTCGTCTCTTGCATCTATCTCAAAGGCAATTATCCTTTGTCACGTTCAATACCAAATACATTTTATCACTATGAACAGAAAAATCAGAAAAGTCGCCGTGCTCGGTTCCGGAATTATGGGTTCCCGCATTGCGTGCCATTTCGCCAACATTGGCGTTCAAGTTTTACTACTGGATATGGTTCCCCGTGAACTAACGCCCGAAGAAGAAGCCAAAGGACTGACCTTAGCACATCCGGCTGTTCGGAACAAAATTGTTCAAGCGGCATTTCAAAGCACACTAAAAGCCAATCCCGCTGCA
>JBKBRQ010000068.1:0-12893 GCA_046292055.1 Spirosomataceae bacterium
TGGTCAACCTTACCAAGTACAAAACGGAAACACACCAGGTGTGCCACTTGTATTAACTCCATTTACGGGTGAAATTACTTTCCCTGAGAGAGCAACGGTTAACCAAGTTCATCTTCAAATTCAAAAGGATTTGACAGAAGCCCTTGCTGATCTTCCAGTTACGTATGCAAACAACAACCAAACAAGAGGTAGAGCTACAAAAGGTGCTGCGGCTGGTTTCTTAGCAAGACTACACCTTTACAGAGGTGAGTTCCAACAAGCAGCTAGTTTTGCAAGCCAAGTAATTTCTTCAGCTAACTACGCGGTAGCTGGTAACTTCGGTTTCTATGGCGCAACGCCAACTCCAGAGCACATATTTGCATTAATTAACAGTGCAACAGATAACGGACGTACAGGTTCTGGTGGTTGGGCTTCTTACCACAGACCAGCGGCAAACGGTGGTCGCGGAGACTGCGCTTTCACAACTGACTTGGTAAATGCATTCTTGGCTGAACCAGGTGACAAGCGTTACACTGACTTAAGCAACCTTGTAACAGCTGCAGATGGACAAAGACGCCAAATGACGACGAAATTCAGCGACGCAGTTACGAATACTGACCTCTCTCCTGTCATGAGAACGTCTGAGATTTACTTAACTCGTGCTGAAGCATTAGCAGAATTAAATGGAGTTAATGATGAATCTATTTCACTTGTAAATGCGATTCGTTCAAGAGCTGGCTTACCAGCTTGGACTAGCTCTACTTTCAGTACAAAAGAAGAATTAGTGAATGCTATCTTAACTGAAAGAAGAAAAGAGTTGTGTTTTGAAGGACACAGAAGAATGGACTTATTGCGTAGAGGTCAAGCTCTTCGTAGAACAGGAACGGCTGTAACTGCTTCGGCATTTGGCCAACCAAGAACTGTTCTTCCAATTCCACAAAGAGAAATTGATTTGAATCCAAACTTAACACAAAACGCTGGCTATTAATCTGCCTATGTATTTGCTGCATGTAGGATAAAAATCATCATTATCTTATACAAAAGCGCCGTGATTTAATCACGGCGCTTTTTTTATACCTAAAACTCAGATTACAAATAATTGAAAAAAGAGTGAACATTAATTAGAACAAAACGTATTTATTTAGAATTAATCCAAATTATATTTAATTTTATTTGGACTTATTCTAAATAGCAATTAGTTTTGCGTTAGAATAATTAAAATCATTCCACACATGACAAAGTATATTTTAGCTCTTGCAGTTGTAACATTTGCCTTTACCTCTTGCGAGACAAACGAAATTGAACCTCTTTCAATACCAACAACATACGATGGCTCAGCATTTACTGCTAACACAACAAATGAATATGAATTAAGAACGAACTTCACGAAGTTTGTCGATGAGATAAAAAAAGGTCGTACTTCTGGAGTCGTCGTAACCGCAACTCAGTTACAGGCAGCTTTCGAAGCTGGCGGAGCCAATTCTGTTTCTCGGTCTATTCCGACAAGCGAATTAGCCAACTACCAAGCACTTTTTACAGAAGTTGAGAAAGCATCCAGAGGAACAACATATCAATTTGGCCTTACACCTGCTGAAAATGGCCAAGGTGGAGTAAACAACGGATACCTCTACGACGAGACAGGGCTTGAACTTGAACAAATTCTTGACAAAGGATCTTTCGGATTAATTTTCTTTCGAAAAGGACAGCAATTACTTCAAAATCCTACACTTGAAAACCTAGATAAAGCATTGGCTTTATTTGGTGCAAATCCAACTTTCCCAAACACCCCGACAGCCTCAAAAACGCCACAACCTGATGTTTTAATGGCGAATTATGGCGCACGTCGTACACCAGCCGCTGGTGGTTTATATACTGAGGTAAGAGATGCCTTCATCAAAGCACAAGCAGCAATAAAAGCTGGTGCTAATTACAATGCTGACAGAGATGTGGCTATTCAAGCTATTTTGTTAGGATGGGAGGAAATCAACGCAGCAACAGTTATCAACTACCTTTTTGCCACAGAAGCAGGTTTGAGTACAACCAATGCAGACCAAAGAACTCTATCCAATGCGATGCATGCTTACGGCGAATGTGTAGGATTTTTACAGGGTTTCAAAGGCGCGACTGGTAAGAAAATAACAGATGCGCAAATCGACGCAGCTTTGATTTCTCTCAATGCAACCCAACCATACCGTCTTATCAATAGCCCTACTGAAATTGCTAAGTTGGTTACCTTGAGACGTACACTTCAGTCTATTTATGGATTTTCAGATACGGAAACAGAAAGCTTCCGGAACAATTGGATTACAGTTGAAGCAAGATAAGTAAACTTTGAGGTCTATTCTGGATAGAATAGACCTCCTTTTATTTTTATTAACCCTATGAAACGAATCGTTTTAATTCTACTAAGTTTCTTACCCCTTTGGGGATGTGACTCTAGTCAAGAAAAAGAGCCTACACAGACTTTTGATAGAAAAGCTATGCTAGAAAACATGGTAGACAACCTTATAATTCCCGCATTTTCAGAGCTACAACAACAAGTTAGTTCTCTGGAGACAGCGGTTAAAACGTTTTCAGCAAATCCAAATGCTGCCACACTTTCTGCAGCCCAACAAGCATGGGAGGCTGCATACCTTTCTTGGCAGAAGGCAACACCTTACAACTTTGGCCCAGGTGAGCTGCCTGTTTTCGGGACATTAACCGAAAATATTGGTATTTTTCCAGTAGCTGTCACCAAAATTGAGAACAATATTCAGTCAGGAAATCTCTCTTTTGACAACTTTGAGCGTGACTCCAGAGGGTTTTTAGCACTAGATTACCTACTTTTTAGTGCAGAAGGAAACGAGGACATTCTTGCTAAGTTTTCCAATGAAAACAGAAGAAAATATACTGTTCGCGTGGTAGAAGATATTCGAGAGAAGGTAACTACCGTTCGTGCAGGATGGGATAGTTATCGGGCTACTTTCATCGCTAATAGCGGGACAGACGCAGGAAGTTCAACGTCTATCTTGTACAATGAATTTGTGAAGAGTTTTGAAGCCGCCAAAAACTTCAAGGTCCAGCTACCTGCCGGGCAACGTGCAGGTCAAACGTCTGCTGAACCCATGCGTGTTGAAGCCCTTTACAACGGAAAGTCACTACTTTTTTTAGAAGCCCACTTAACTACCATTCAGCGTATTTGGGAAGGAAAAAGCGTGTCCGGACAAGATGGAATTGGATTTGAAGAATACCTTACTTCTGTGGAAGGAGGAACAGATTTAATTGCTCAAACGAGAACACAACTTACCGCTGTGCAACAAGCCAAAGATCGTGTACCTGCTGGAAGACTTTCTAAATCTATTCAAACAGACTTATCTATTGTACAAGATTTAGGGGTTGAATTACAAAAACTAACCCGTTTTTATAAAAGTGATATGGCGTCACTATTAGGTATCGCCATTACATTTAACTCAGGAGATGGCGATTAATGTTCTGATAAAAAAGACACTGACTACATTTTGGGACGATTGGCGAATAGGTTTTCGTTGGTCAAATTGGTCCAGAAACGACTTTCCCATTGAACCACTCGTTACTTTTCGAGTGGTTTTTGGGGTTTTGATGCTCTTCAGTACTTTGCGTTTTATGTACCTTGGTTGGATTGAAGACCATTTTATCCACACTAAATTTCAGTTCAAATATTTTGGATTTGAGTGGGTTCCACTGCTTGATGCACCCTACCTCTATATTTTACACGGGATTCTATGTCTTGCTGCGATAGGTATAACCCTTGGTTTTTTTTACCGAATTTCTGCAACGCTTTTCTTTCTTGGTTTTACATATACACAGCTCATTGATCTTACCTACTACCTCAATCACTACTATTTTGTAAGCGTCGTCTCGTTTTTACTTATCTTTCTTCCTGCCCATCAAGCTTACGCATGGGATAGTCGAAAAAATCCCATCTATTTGATTCCATTTTGGCCTGTAGGCTTACTCCGATGGCAAGTAGCTTTGCTTTATGTGTATGCGGGTTTGGCAAAAATCAATACCGATTGGCTATTTCATGCCTTACCACTCAAAATTTGGCTACCTGCCGCAGACTCTATTCCGTTCGTTGGTAGTATATTTGCACACGATTTGGCTCCGTGGGTTTTTTCTTGGGGTGGAATGCTATATGACAGCTTTATTCCATTCTTTTTAATGAATAGAGTAACCCGCTGGCCTGCTTATTTTTTTGTTTGGGTTTTTCATATTGCAGTCGGTTTACTTTTTCAAATCGGAGTTTTTCCCATCGTTATGATTGGACTAACCCCTTTGTTTTTTTCAGCAGATTGGCACCAGAAAATACTGAATAAAATAAAGAAGGAAACTGTAACGTTTGCAAATCCATCCAAATTTATCCGGGTTCCTAGATGGGTTTGGTTTTATTTAGGTTTTCAGTTGATTTTCCCGTGGAGATATTTGCTCTACCCAGGAAATTTATTTTGGACAGAGGAAGGATACCGTTTTTCGTGGCGTGTGATGTTAATGGAAAAGGCAGGAACAGCCACTTTTTACGTAAAAAATCCAAAGACAGGCAGAGAGGGAGTTGTGGACAACAGTGAATTTCTACGTCCACACCAAGAGAAACAAATGGCAATGCAACCGGATATGATTCTCCAATTTGCGCATTTTTTAGCGGAGCATTACCAAAAAGAGGGCATACCATCTCCTGAAGTTCGCGCTGAGGTATATGTAACATTCAATGGTCGCCCAAGCCAACTTTTACTAGACCCAAATGTCAATCTGGCACGAATATCGGATTCGTGGCAACACAAAAAATGGCTTATGCCAGCACCAACACACTAACTATGCGTTATTTTTTTATATTTCTTTTTCTACCATTCCTCACATTAGGACAAAAGGGTAAGATTTCAGGCATTGTCAAAATAGAAAACCGGGGGATAGCTGGTGCTATGGTATTTACGAAAGACGGAAAATCGTTTGTAGAGACAAATGCAGATGGTCGCTATACACTTCCTGCCCTTCCTTACGGGACTTATACGCTAGTTGCCTTTGCCGAAGGATACAACCAAACAGAAATAACTACAACCGTACAAAATCTTCAAAGCACGCTTGATATTGAACTAAGCATTTTGAGTAAAGAACTGGATGAGGTCAAAATCAATGCCGAACGCGAACGAACTTTTGGTATTACACGCCTTCGCTCTGTAGAAGGACTCAATATTTTTGAAGCAAAAAAGTCTGAAGTCATTGTTTTAAAAGATATGACGGCGAATCTTGCAACAAACAACGCGCGCCAAGTATTTGCCAAAGTACCCGGACTAAATATTTGGGAAAACGATGGCGCCGGTTTACAATTAGGTATCGGAGGACGTGGATTATCGCCCAACCGTACAGCAAATTTTAATACAAGACAAAACGGATACGACATTGCAGCGGATGCGCTTGGATATCCAGAAAGTTATTATACACCGCCGACAGAATCCTTGGAGCGCATTGAGGTCGTTCGAGGTGCTGCGTCTCTTCAATATGGTACTCAATTTGGTGGTTTATTAAACTTTAAAATCAAAAAAGGTCCAACCGACCAAAAAATTTCACTTACTTCTCGGCAAACCGTCGGCTCTTGGAACTTCCTAAATTCATTCAATAGCTTGGGTGGACAAATCGGAAAGCTGAATTATTATACTTTTTACCAACGCAAACAAGGCGATGGTTGGCGGCCTAACTCCCAATTTGCCTACGACATGGCGTATGGAGGAGTCATCTGGAAACCAACTGAAAAACTGGCTATTTCGGGTGATTTTACGTACATGAATTATCTTGCCAAACAACCTGGTGGACTTACCGACGCGTTCTTCAATCAAAACCCAAGACAATCTTTGCGCAGCAGAAATTGGTTTGCCATCGACTGGAATTTGGCTTCTTTAACACTTGATTATACCCTGACAGCCAAAACAAAAATGAATACGCGTTTCTTCGGGATTTCTGCAAGACGCCAATCTTTAGGGAATTTAGAACGTATCAGTGTAGCTGATTTTGGACAAAATCGTGACTTAATTGACGGTTTATTTCAAAATGTAGGAAATGAAACGCGACTCATTCATTACTACAAAACAGGAACGCAAAATGCTATTTTCCTAACGGGTGTCCGGTTGTATCGAGGCAATGCACGTAGCCAACAAGGCGAAGCAGATGCGACAGATTTACCCAACTTTTCGTTTTTGAACCCAACGAATTTAGAAGATTCCGATTTCTTGTTTCCAAGTAGAAATTACAGCTTTTTTATCGAAAATATTTTCAATCTGACGGACAAATGGAGCATTACTCCGGGTTTCCGTTGGGAAAATATCCAGACTTTTTCTGAAGGTTATTTTAAACAACGTGTTTTCGATGCAGCAGGTAACTTATTGGTAGACAGGCGAATAGAAGAAAACCAATCGCGCGCACGCTCCTTCCCTATTTTTGGTATTGGTATTAGTTACAAAGCAACTTCAGCGATTGAGTGGTACGGAAATATCTCGCAAAATTATCGCGCCATTAATTTCAACGACATCCGGATAAATAATCCAAACATACAAATTGACCCGAATATCCAAGATGAGAAAGGCTTTTCTGCTGATTTTGGGGCACGAGGAAATCTGGCAGATGGCAAAATTCAGTTCGATGCTTCTCTCTTTTATTTGCGCTACAACGACCGCATTGGACTCCTTTTACGCTCAGACCAACCACCTCTTTTTCTAGATTATCGTTTCCGGACGAATATTTCTGATGCACGTAATATTGGTATTGAAAGTTTTATTGAATCTGACTTAATGCGTTGGTTTTTACCAAAACCAAACTATTCCCTTAACGTATTCGCTAATTTTTCATTGATTAACGCGCGCTACGTCAATACCGACGAACCTTCGATTCGTGGTCGCCAAGTTGAACTCGTCCCCGCTGTGATGGTTCGGAGTGGACTTTCGTTCGTAGGAAAAAAATGGAAAGCTACTTACCAATATAACTTTACCGCGAAACAGTTTACAGATGCAACCAACGCAATTCGGAGTAGTTCAGCCGTAAACGGGCTCATTCCTGCGTATCAAATTATGGACTTATCCACAAGTTATCAACTCTCCAAACGGTGGGTTTTTGAGGCATCCGTCAATAATCTTCTCAATACCGCTTATTTTACCCGCCGTGCTGATGCTTACCCTGGGCCAGGAATTATTCCGTCTGACGGGCGTGCTTTTTTCCTAACCGTTGGTTTTACTTGGTAATTCCATTTACCTATTTTTCATACCTAAAACAACACAAGACCAAGGCGCTACATAAAGTATTTTCTCCTGAAATACAGATTGCTCAAGCGTTTGGTACTTTATTCCCCATTCTTCCTCTTTAATTTGCGGAATGGCCTTTACTTCATTCGTCAAATTATGTAAAATATAGGTATTTCCTTCGCTGTGTGTTCGTTGAAAACTCACTATTCCTTCTATATTTAGCGGCCAATCCAATAGATTTGCAGGTGAAATTTGTGCTAATGAAGGAGTCTCTTTTCTTTGTTTAATCCAATTTTTATAATGGATATAAATGGACTGTTCATCTATTTTTTGTTGGGCAAGAGGACGCACTTTGGAGTCTGTATTGTACTTCGGTTTTTGCCAATTTGTACGATCGGTATCTTTACTACGTTCATCCCAAAGAAATGCCTCTCTAATTCGTTCATCCGGCTTTTTACCTAACATTCCCAACTCTTCGCCATAATAAATATAGGGTTGCCCAGGAAGTGTGAATAAAATATTTGCAACGGCTTTTAATTTCTCTTTGTCATTATCCAAAAAACTAGCAACCCTTTCTTGGTCATGATTGGATAAAAAAGTTGCGTCAACAAACCCTGTATTGAACGAAGCAAACAAATTGTAACGCTGTTGAAGAGAAGAAATAAAAGAGGGGGAAATTTGTGCCGATTTTACCATATTCTTGATTTCGTCACTCAACTGAAAATCAAAATTGGCCGTAAGACCTTCAAAAAATGGTGCTACGCGTTCTGCCGATGTCCAGACTTCTCCAACAAAGTAAACATTTGGAAATGAACGCCTTACTTCATCTGAAAACATTTTCCAGAAGTGGGCAGCCTTTAATTCATCCGAAAAAATATGTTTCGCTGCATCCAATCGAAATCCCGCAACACCTCTTTGAAGCCAGTAAAGCGCGACATCCAAAAGCGCTTGTTTGGTAGCAGGATTTGTAAGGTTTAGATGCGGCATTTCACGCCAAAATAAGCTGTAATATTTCTCTCTCGCGCGTTGTACGGGCCAATGCCACGGGTCTTTCAAGCCTGAATCTGCAGTCGCTTCTCGTTCTTCGAGTCTTTCTTGACGAATTTTTTCGGGCGATTTCCAAATATAAAAATCACGATACGGAGAAACTTCATTCCTTTGCGCCTCTTGAAACCATACGTGCTGACTACTTGTATGATTCATTACCAAATCGAGATAAACCTGTATTTTTCTCGCGGCTGCGTCTTGAATCAATGCTACCAAATCTTCTTCTGTTCCGAAGTTTCCATCTATTTTATAATAATCAATGACATCGTATTTGTGGTAGCTTGACGATAAAAAAATAGGTGAGAGCCAAATAGCCTCTACACCTAAATCTTGTAAATAGTCTAATTTATTTTGAATGCCTTTTAAGTCTCCAACCCCGTCTTGGTTACTATCGCAAAAAGACGGTACAAAAATTTGATAGACGACACGCGGGATATTTTTTTCTTGATTCATCTTTATTTAATTCCCTTCTTCGCCAAATCGGGATAACCAGCACCTTGCAAATTATATACCTGTTTGAAACCATTTTGGGTTAAAATTTTGGCTGCTTGTGCGCTGCGGCCACCCACAGCACAATAGATAAAAACAGGTTTATCCTTGTCTAATTTTGTCACTTTTGACTTGAACTCTGGGTCTTGAATATTGATTAAATGGGCGTTGGTGACTTTTCCACTTGCCCATTCGCCGGGGGTTCGGACATCCAATACCTGTGCATTTCCTGCTGACTTCATTTTTTTAACGAAAGCATCAAGTGGTAAATTAGTTTGCCCGAAACTCACTATAGAAAGCGACATCAATAGAATAGTTGCCAGCGGAGCGAAAACACTCTTTTTCATAAAAATATACTTATTTTGGTTGATGATACAATAATAATCGAGCAGCAGGACTTTCGATGACTTGTTGAATGGCGACTTCGTGTTTGCTACCTACTTGCCGTAAAATATCCTGAAAATGATACGCTACACTACCCACAAATCCGACGGGAGTTTCTTTTAACATTGGATATTTTAGCAAATATTTCTGAAAGAATACGTCAAATGCATCAAAAATAAGTTGATGCACAAAAGGCTCTTTTCGATAATCAAATAAAAAAGGAGCAAATGTAGCGAAATACCTGTTTGGAAACGGTTTTCGGTAGGCATGCTCTAGGACAGGTATGCGGTCAAACTGACCAAATTGGGCTTCAAACGCTTCGCGAAGAGAAATGGGCAATTCGTTGTGTAAATAACTTAAAACAAGGTTTTTCCCAAGGTAACCTCCACTTCCTTCATCACCTAACCAAAAACCCAAAGGAGGAATTTGGAAAGAAATTTTTTGAGCTTCAAAAAAACATGAATTTGCGCCGGTTCCAAGGATACAAGCGATACCCGAACCATCTCCAAATAACGCTCTACCTGCACCGATGACATCACTTTCTACTTGACAAACGGAAGGTGAAAATAAAGAATTAAAAATTTTCTTCATGGACTCTATCGTCTCTTCACCTACAATCCCCGTTCCATAGTAATATACTTCATCAATCGGTGAATGAATCCGTGCTTTTACTTGTGTTTGAATTAGGTATTCAATAGAAATACTATCTTCATAAAATGGATTAATACCCACTGTTCTGGTTTGTTGGATATTTCCTTGGGCATCTATCCAACGCCAATCTGTCTTGGTCGAGCCACTTTCTGCTAATAATATCATAAAAACTAAGTAGTTAGGTAGAATAGTATATCGGCGTCTAAGATACACATTAAGTCCTATATGCTATAATTGATAAGCGGTAAATCCCTTAGATTTGGGTGGTTGAACTTGTTTTATCCCTATCTTTGTTATCGTTTTGTCTAAAAACATTGACACCCAAGAATGAGTGAATACCAACTATATACTTTACCTAACGGCATCCGAATTGCTCACCGGCAAGTAACCCATACTAAAATTGTTCATTGTGGCATTATGCTGGATATCGGTAGCCGAGATGAAAAGCCAAATCAAACAGGACTTGCCCATTTCTGGGAACACATGGCCTTTAAAGGCACACAAAAACGAAATGCTTTCCATATTATCAACCGGCTAGAGTCTGTAGGTGGCGAAATCAATGCCTATACTACAAAAGAGAAAGTCTGCTTTTATGCTTCCATTTTGGATACACATTTTGATAAGACAGTAGAGCTTCTCACAGATATTACGTTTCATTCTACGTTTCCGGAAAAACAAATCGAGAAAGAACGAGGTGTCATTTTAGAAGAAATGAGCATGTATTTGGATGCGCCTGATGATGCCATTCAAGATGATTTCGACGGAATTGTTTTCCCTAATCACCCACTTGGCGCCAACATTTTAGGTACAGCAGAGCACGTCAAATCATTTGACCAAAAAATGCTCGAAGAATTTATTCAAGAAAACCTTGATACAGACCGAATTATCTGTTCGATTGTCGGTAATATTGATTTCAGGAAAGCCGTTCGTGTTGCAGAGAAATACTTGAGAGATATTCCTGCTAAGTCCAGTCCAAGAAAACGAACGCCTCCGCCTATTTATACTCCGCAGGTTATTCAGGTAACACGCCCGATTACGCAGGCACATTCGGCAATTGGTCGGCCGGCTTATGAGATGACAAACGCCAAAAGATTGCCTTTCTTTATGCTTGTCAATTTACTTGGAGGACCAGGTCTTAACTCCCGTTTTAATTTATCTCTCCGCGAAAAATACGGATTGGTTTACAGTGTCGAAGCCAATTTCACTTCTTACGTAGATACGGGTTTTATGGGAATATATTTTGCGACAGACAAAGACAATTTAGCGCGTGCTCATAAGCTAATTCAAAAAGAATTACGGCAATTGCGCGAAAAGAAATTAGGCGAAGTCCAATTGCGTGGATTAAAAGACCAGATGATGGGGCAATTGGCGATGTCTGAGGAAAGCAACCAAGGCTATATGCTCATGATGGCAAAAAGTATTCTCGATTTGGAGAAAGTAGAGCCACTACCAGATATTTTCCAGCAAATTCGTGAGGTAACAGCACAAAATCTTTGGGATTTATCAAACGAGATGTTTGAAGAGCAACAGCTCAGCTACTTGACTTTCATGCCTGAATTAGATGAAAATGATTGATAAAATGCCTCCTCGAAAAGAAGAGGCATTTTTATTTTAGAAAAACGGATCATGTCAGACTGAACAAGAAAAGGCCGAAAACAGAGAGTAAGAAATACGGAACAAGCGCAGCAGCACCTGCGTAGTCTTTGGCAATACGTTGCCCCAAGAAAAGACTTAGCAATGAAACGGCGGCTACTTCTATACCTAAAATGGCAATATCGTCTTGCCCTTGGCTGTAATAGACCCATGTCCCGCCCAGTGTGAGCAAACCAGCGACTACTTCTAAAAAAGTAATTATCAAAAAGAGGAAACCTGCTACGGGTTTGAGGAAGGTTCGGCTGAACACCTCAGCTATATACGTTTTATTACTTTTAAAAGCGAATACCTTGTCTAAACCGGATTGCAGAAACAAGATAGCTAGAAAAAGAGTGAGTAGGATTTGGGCGTTTTTCAGGAGAGTGAAGTCAAAAATAGATTCTGTCAGCATACGTCAAATGGAAATGGTTTCTAGTAAAACCTTTGACAGGACAAATAGTTCGATTTTGGGAAGATGGGGGGATGTTAATTCATTATGTTGACAGAAGTAAGCCCGATGAGTACACCTGGGATAAAAGTAATTTTGAAACGTCATTTATCTCCAGTTCCTAGTTTGTAGCAAAAATAGTATGTGTGTGTTTTTTGAAAATGTAAGTAGAGATATTTTCTAATTAATCTCTCTACGTTTTTTGACTTGCACGAATAGACCGACTATGATTTGTTTTCAAATCTAGTTTCTCCGATTCTAACTTTTCTACCCATATTTTGCCACTATGGAGCAGGTTCATCTGATAACAGTAATGTAAATGGCATAACACCCTATCGAGGAGAAATAGAACTGAACCTAATAGGCTCACTAAAGCATTCTTACAATTATATTGACATGAAACAGCAAAATTTATCAATTTTAAGTAATTTCGCAGCCAAATAAATCATTAACAAAAGGCTTTATTAGATATATACTATGGGAAGAGCGTTTGAATTTAGAAAAGCGAGAAAGATGAAGCGTTGGAGTTCAATGGCAAAGACCTTCACGCGTATTGGGAAAGACATTGTAATGGCTGTCAAGGCGGGTGGTCCCGACCCTGCGACGAACTCACGTCTTCGTGCTGTTGTGCAAAATGCCAAAGCGGCGAACATGCCCAAAACCAACGTAGAATCTGCTATCAAGCGCGCGTCTTCGAAAGACCAAGAAGATTACAAAGAGATTGTACTTGAAGGATACGCCATGCATGGTGTGGCCGTACTCGTAGAATGTACAACAGACAATAACAACCGAACTGTTGCAAATGTCCGTAGCTATTTTTCAAAAACGGGGGGTAGCTTAGGTACAAATGGAATGCTCGATTTCATCTTTGAGCGCAAATGTTTATTCAAAATTGCCAAAACGGAAGAAATTGACCTGGAAGAATTAGAATTTGAACTCATTGATTACGGCGCTGATGACGTTTTCTTAGATGAAGAAGCCGGACAAATCAATATCTACGGAGAATTTGCTGCGTATGGTGC
>JBKBRQ010000006.1:0-32881 GCA_046292055.1 Spirosomataceae bacterium
GTGGGGAGGATTACCTAGACAAACCACCTCTGTTGTTTTGGTTGGCGAGCCTTTCCTTTTCTATGTTTGGGGTTTCAACGTGGGCGTATAAACTTCCTGCTTTTCTAGCGCTTCTTTTAGCACTCATTAGCACATTTCGCTTCACCAAAATTTGGTATTCGGCGCAAACGGCACTTCTCGCCACCCTCCTTTTGGGCTCGTCTCAAGCCTTTTTCTTGCTCGTGAATGATGTCCGGACAGACGGTCTGTTATTGTCTGCACTCATTGGTTCATTCGCCCAAATTTCAGATTATTGGAAAACCAAAAAGAACACCTCTCTCCTACTTGCCGCACTTTTTGTTGGGCTAGGTATGCTTGCCAAAGGGCCTATTGCCTTGGTATTTTTTGGGTTTGCCGTTGGTGGACATATATTGGTTCGGCGCGAATGGAAACTCCTTTTTTCTGTCCGATGGTTCTCTTTTCTAGGGATTATCCTGCTTGTTCTTCTTCCGATGTGTATTGGACTTTACGTACAATTTGATTTACATCCTGAGAAAACAGTCTATGGACTTCAAGGGCCTTCTGGGCTCGAATTTTATTTTTGGACACAAAGTTTTGGACGAATAACAGGTGAAATCTATTGGAAAAACGACACTTCATTCTTGTACTTTTTCCATACAATCCTCTGGGACTTTCAACCTTGGATTCTCTTTTTAATTCCTGCTCTTTTTTATAAAATCACGCGTTTTCGACAGTCTACAGAGTGTATGAGCTTTTCTGTTTTTATCCTAGGATTTCTTTCTTTGTCTTTGTCCAACTACAAACTTCCCCATTATATTTTCCCGTTATTGCCATTTTCATCGATTCTTTTAGCAGATTATCTTCTCTCAATTTCTTGGAAGAGTAAGGCAATTATACGTTTGGAAAAACTCCACTATGCGAGTTTACACATCTTCTTTCTTCTTGTTCTATCTAGTTTATTCTTCTTTTTTGATACACCTAATCCTTGGTTTATTTGGTTGTTGGGAATTGGTTGGTTTTTGCTCTGCAGCATTCCCTTTCTACTTCATTCCTCTTGGCAAAAAACGGTAATATCAGGACTTATTGCCAGTTTATTTTTCACGTTTTCGCTCAGATATTATCTCTATCCAGCTTGGTTTGCGTATCAGTCAACGAGTGTTTTGGGAAAAGAAATTCATGCGCAAAAATGGCCGGGAGATCGTGTTTTTTGCTACCAAGTCCATGGCCATAGCCTTGATTTTTACGCGCAACGAATCATTCCGTTTGTTACTCTCCCTTCGCTTCAAAAAAACGCATACGTCTACACAGATATCGTTGGTAAAAAAGAAATAGAAGCACATTGGAAAGGAAAAATAGAGATAAAAGAAACATACAGCCATTTTCCAGTCAGTAAATTAACGCTTACATTTTTACGAAAAGATACGAGAGAACAAGCAGTAGAAACGAGATACTTACTTTTCATTCTGTAAACCAATAGCCATTTTCACTCCCTTTTTAGGTATTTACACACTAAAAAATTACGAAGTTCTTCCATCGGATATGTACGTGCTTATTGAATCATTGATAAAAAATGAAAGTACCCATTTCATAAATTTTAACCAATTCGTAAAAAACTTCACTTTTTCGAAATTACAAAACCCCCTTACTATAAACCATTTATATGCTTTTTATAATAAACATAAATAATCGTTATACAACAAAGCAAAAAAAGGGCTGTTTTGGAGGAAATGTTTAAATCGACGGATTGACGCATTTGGTAGATTGAGATGTCCCATTATGACCCGAAACAACAACCTCATCTACATTGAAAAAACAAATCCAAAACAGACAAAAATGAAACAGACAATTCTTTTGGGGGCAGCAATGCTTTGCCTTCATACATTGGCAAATGGCCAAACCCAAATCAACAAAAAAACAAGTAAGTCAGACCTCGGAACAACAGAAAACACAAAAGCAATCGTGGTTGATTCTGTTAAATGGCGGAAAGAGTACTACATTGTCAATAGAGATTCTGCCTACGCCGACCCACGCATTGCTTTGAAGAAATTGGCAGGTGGAAATAAGCGATTTGTCGAAGGAAAGAGTATTCGTCCAAGACAAAATATGAGTACTATCAAAGAGCTTGAAGATGGCCAAGAGCCTTTCGCTACCATTGTAGGTTGCTCCGACTCACGCGTGCCAAACGAAATGATTTTTGACCAAGGTTTGGGCGATTTATTCATCATTCGTACCGCCGGACAAGTATCATCAGCAGCTTCTTACGGCAGCATGGAATTTGCCGTTGCGAAGTTAAAAACGAAGCTCATTGTCGTACTTGGTCATACTGAATGTGGTGCGGTGGCAGCGGCGGTTCAACGCCCAGAGAATGTTCCAGGGCATATTGTCACACTTATCAATGAAATCAAACCGGCTGTGGCAAAATGTTCTCATTTACCTGGCGACCCGGTGAATAATGCGGTAAGACAGAACGTCATTGACCAAGTCAATAATCTACGTGACTTAGAACCTATTTTACACAAAAAGTATATTGACGGCGAAATACTGATTGTAGGTGCTATCTATGACATTCACACAGGAAAAGTAGAATTCCTAGAAGAAACCTTGTATAATTTACCACGTTCAAAAGCAAAAGAAACGAAATGAGACGGGTTAGTTGGCTTCTTTTTCTCTTCTTCATTGCGACGAATACACGGGTTTCAGGGCAAAATAACCGACTAAATCACTCCAACGCAATTGGTTGGTACAATTACTTCGGGACATTCAAACTAGCAGACAAATGGGGGCTTCATACAGAATATCAATGGCGAAGAGAACAAGTCATTACCAATTGGCAGCAAAGTTTAGCACGTGTGGGCGTCAATTATAGACCAAATTCGGGTGTTCTTTTTCGGGTAGGATATGCTTGGATTGAGACGTTTCCGTACGGTGAATTTCCCTTGAATGGTTTGGGGCGTGATTTTACGGAACATCGAATTTTCCAGATGGCTCAGTTATCTCACAAGCAAGCCAATGTACAGCTTTCACATCGTTTTATGTTGGAACAGCGATTTGTTGGCCGATATAGCTCTGCCGATGTCACGAAGGAAGATGAATTTCCGCTTTTACACAGAATGCGGTATATGTTCCGGGCAGATATTCCGCTGAGCAAAAGTAATCCTGCGAAATCTCCTTATCTAGCTGTCTATGACGAAGTAATGATTGGTTTTGGGTCGAATGTCAGCGCCAATGTTTTCGACCAGAACCGGATTGGTATATTAATCGGAAAACCTCTTACGAAGACCCTTCGGCTGGAAGGAGGTTATTTGAATCAAACCGTTCAATTTGGTCGATTAATCAATGGACAAAACGTATTTCAATACAACAATGGTCTGATTGTCAACATGTACGTTCAAGTAAATTAATAAGAGAGAAGAGTGCAATGCCCTAGAAAGTCTTCGGAGTTTCTAGGGCATTTTGTTTGTTTCAATGTTTACCAAAAATTGTTTCAATCGTACTTTTTTTGGCTTCAGTTCGGGTAAGTTGTTTACTCCATTGGGCTCTTTTCGAAATATCACCTCCTTGCCCAAAGGAACCAAATTCAGCATAAAAAGCAGTTTTTTCATTGGCTTTATTACGCCAGTTATCCCAACCTTCAGGCAGAATATGTGCACCCATATTGGTTCGGATAAATACCGTTTGAGCATAAGGTCGCCAAGGTCTGCCCAAATAGACTTTCGTTACTGCTTGATCAGCAGTTAACATGCAATCTAAAAACACAAAACCCGCTTTTTGCCCTTTTGGCGTAGCTGCTGCAGTGATATACGAATTAGATAAGCTATGAATCACGCAACTTTGAAATACAGCGATTGCTTTTCCGAATATAAAGTCAGTGGTTCCTGTAATAGTACAATTTTCATAATACTGTCTTGTTCCTTCTCTTGCCGCAAAAAGTGTATCCTGATTCCCAAAAATCGAACAATTTTTAGCGATAAAATGGTCTGCTTCTACGTGTAAGGCAACCGCCTGACCAACTCGTCCAGCGGTATTCTGAATTGTCAGATTCTCCAAAATAACAAAAGGAGCATCTACCAAAACCGTATGTGTTGTATATGTATGAAAAGTTTCTCTACCCGTCGGGTCTCGATAGGCGTCAGGATGCGCTAGTCCTGTATAATCCGCCCCCGTAATTACGACGTGGTTTCTGTCTTCACCAATGAGGTGAACTGAAGGTTTCCAAGAAGGTATCACCAATTTTTCAGCATATACTCCTGCCTTTATCACTATTTGAACAGGCACTTGCGTATGGTCACGAACCGCATTTACAGCTTCTTGAATTGTTCGATAATCACCCTTTCCATCCTGCGAAACAACCAAACGAGTCGGATAATTTTGGGCATGAATTGTGAAATGAGTAAGGCAAAAAATACCTACTAAAATAGAACAGATTAAACGAACAATGAAAGAAGATTGCATGGGTGCATCAAGGAATATTTCTCCACCAACGCGTGGTTTCGAATGGTTTTTGTAATGAGAAAGGCTGCCCAATGAGTGGTGTATAAACGGGCAAATCTCCGGCATTTTTCAAGAAAATTTCTACCGATTCATCCCAATCATGCAGTGCTAATTTGAATTTCCCCCAGTGTACAGGAATGACCTTCTGCGCACCTAATTCCTGAGCAACTTGCGGAATTTCTTCGGGTAAATTGTGAATATTTTTCCAAAATGTATGGTATTGTCCACATTCAATAATGGCCCAATCAAAAGGCCCGTATTGTTGTCCAATACTTTTGAAATGACTTCCATAACCAGAGTCTCCTCCAAGGAAAATCCGTTGTGTTGGCGTTTGAAGCACATAAGATGCCCACAATGTGTTATTTCTTGTCAGACTTCTCCCTGAAAAATGACGACTCGGCGTGGCTGTCAGCGAAACTCCAGTGTCAAGTACAGCCGTTTCATGCCAATCTAACTCCGTAATTTTAGCGGAAGGATAGCCCCAATATTCCAAGTGTTCACCTACACCTAAACCTGTTATGACCCGCTTTACTTTGGGCTGTAATGCCTTTACGGTTTCATAATCAAGATGATCATAATGGTCATGCGATAAGAGAAGAACATCTATCTCTGGGAAATCCGAAGGAACATATACATCTGAGCCTTTGAAGCTAGGAACTCCAAATGAGAACGGCGACGCGTGCCCACTCAAAACAGGATCCATCAATATTGTTAACCCGTTGATTTTCAACAAATAAGAAGAATGTCCGAACCAAATAAACGTAGGTTCTTCAAAATGTTGAGTCAAATCTGTTTTTACAGATGGGATGGAATCGAGTGGATTTGGCCGTTTGGCAACAGGAAAAATATACTCTTTGAGTAACTTCCAAAACGTGTACTCCTCTGAAAAAGTAGGCGTGAAATCTATATTCTCGAAAACCCCATTTTTATATTGTGGGGATACCGCCATTTTAGCTAGTCGTGCTTTATTCTCAGGACTTTTACCAAGATGAGGTCTTACTTGAACGTATACAAAGACGATTCCTACCACAAGGGCGAATCCAGTAATTTTAAGAAGCATTTGATAAATGGTTGAGGAACCTATGACAACGTATTTCATCTTTAGATAGAAGAATAAAAATATATCACACAAGGTTCGGGGTATTAACTATCAGAGTTAAGCCATAAATACCTGAATAGGTTCCCTTTCCCGAATCTGAAAAATCGGTACAAAAGAAACTTTCGTACCGATTTGCAAATTACACAAACTAGTTATTTAACGCGCCAACGTGGATCACCGACATCTCTTCTACCGACAAACGAAGCATCTTTGAAATTAAAATTCAAATCTGTATATGGGCTCACCCACAAATCAGCTGCTTTCCTAGGATAGAGCGTCGAAGGAAACGTGGGAATCTCGGAACCTGCAACAAAAGCAAAGTCAGCGGTCGCATACGTATTTAAAATACTTATGTTTGTGGCTTCTAAACCACCTGCAATGCCTCGTACAGCAAATGACTGTGTGCCTGCCTCATCCCAGCCATGTCCCCAAACTGTATTCGAAATTGAAATTCCTTCTTCTACATTGCTTCGTACACCGCGTGTACCTCTCCAATTGAAGACAATCCCATTTGTGACACCCACTTCGCTCATTGTGCATCCTTCTATTTTCACAGATTTCATGTTTTGGCGTGAAGTGATGAGCATATTTATTTTACTAAATGTACTGTTCTCAAACAATACATTTTGCATAGATGCCCGATTTTCGCCGTCTGTGTCAGTCGTAATTACGCCGTAATTACCAACCCGATGTATGATAGAATTCCGGATTGTAAAATTAGTTACAAAAGCCTGTGAACGAATCCGCATGACTCCCCGAACTTCGCTAACAATACAATCTTCCAAGACGAAATCTTTGATGGTAGTCAAGACAGAAGGACTTGGATTGAAGATATAAGCTCCAGCAATGCCTGCCCCAACAATTTCAACGTCTACAAACCGCACATGATCTATTTGTGCTCCATTGGCAATATTCCAATTACAATTCGTTAAAGTAGCTTTTTTTTCCTCAAAACCATACGCTCCACGAATTGTAATTGATTTATCCAAAGGTGTGGTTGGTGTCTTGTACTCTACCCCTTTTTTTAAGACGATGATACTTCCATCTGCGGCGGTAGCAAGCGAATTGCTCAGTGCATCTGGGTCTGTTGACTCCGAGAGATTGATTACGCGTGCATCGTTGTAATCAATTGCAGAAGGCAATGTTTGATAATTTTCCCAACCTCGCAAAGTCGCTCCACTATAAATAGCCAATTGGTATTTGGTCTCTGCCTCTAATCCAGATATAATTGCCTCACCAGCAACTTGTTGAAGCGAAGTCAAGGAAACTTCACGCAGAGGCTTGCTCAACTTCAGATCACTACCGGCAAAAACTACAATTTTGGTAATAGGTAAACCGCTTACCGTCCATTTTACTTTTGCGGCACGATCAATGACATCGTTGGTTGCAGGTACTTTTTGAACACTCGGGAATCGTTCAGTCCGGACACTTCCTAGGTCTGACACTTTACTATCATATTGTGGGTCTTTGGCATGTGTTTTTGCCCGAATCTGGTACAAAGTATTCCAAAAAAGCGGATCTCCGTTTAGCGTTTGCTCATTTAACACAACATAGTTTGTATCAATCCGCAGTGTATAATCAATGGTTTTGAACGTATCACGACTGACTTCCAAGGTATATCCATCAGCTTGTTTACTTTTCGCAATTTGTACAACAATTGTATTAAATTCTGCTTTGAGCTCTTTGCTCAGAACGGGCATAAATAGCCGCGTCGGTTGCAATACCAATTCCTCTTCGCAACTCACTAATATAACAGCAAGGGAAAAGACAAGAAATATTTTTTTTATCGATTGAAAATTCTTCATATGACTCATTAATTTAGACATTCAAGCATTAGAAACGGTACCCATTATTATCCAATTTTCCTTGACTATTGGTGATGGCTTCAGCCGGAATTGGAAAAATATACCGTGCGACTCCTGGCTGTGGACCATTGTAATAATTTGCCCAATCTTTGGTAATCCATTCTGCATATCCTGTTTGAGCAGAAGCCAATCCTACCAAAAACGGCACACGCGTCCAGCTTTCATCTGGTGTTCCTATGTACTTTTTATTCGGATTAAGTAAAACAAATTCTCCACGACCATCTCGTTTCCAATACATATAATCTGGCAAATCCGCATACTTACCAGTTCCTGAAAGTGCTGCATCAGCCATTTCTTTCAGACCATTTACGGTTTCTTCCACCTTTTTACTGTACAGATTCCAGCGAATTAATTCATATTTACGAATCATCTCTCCGCCAAATTCCCAAGCACGTTCATTTACCAAGGCATCAAAGAAACTTTGTTTACTTGAAGAAACTTCAGCTAAATAAGTATCTACTTTGGAGCCCCAAACAGACGGGTCAAAGGCACGCCTCCGAACACGCGCAAGTGCTTGTTGAGCAGCTGGAGTTGGTCCATTTAGCTCATTTTCCGCTTCAGCAAACATAAGTAAGACATCTGCATAACGTAGCATAGGCCAATTGATTCCGGTTCCCTTCGCAGAGGATGGCCCAGGAGGTGTTTCAAGAAAATGACGACTCCACTTTCCTTGTGCAATGTTGTTTACGCCTGAAATGAATACCTTCTCAAAGCTTGTATTTATTTTGTAGAATGCACAAGTCACATCACGACGCACATCCGTACTATCAAACGAGAAATAATAGGTAGGTGGAATCGACATATAGTTGTTTCCAGAACCATACGCATGTGCAGCTGTTGGGCCACCATCTACCGTAATACCAATGTTCCAAGCTACATCCCCGTTTCCTAATGCAAAAGGAACTTCAAACAATATGTCTCCATTTGTTGGCGACTGGAACTTACTTTGATTCATGAATACCTGTCTGTAATCACGAGGTAACTCTCTATCCTTTAAGGCAATCAGTTTTTCAGTGTACTTGCGTGCAATCTCGTAGTACTCTTTGTAATCCGACTTTCTCTCCATAGCCAAATCGGGTGTCAGATAATATCCGCCACGTTGCAAAGCTAAACGGGCAATCATACCGAGTGTATATTCCCGATTGACTTGTTCAATTCCGAAGTTAACTTGATCTGCCCAAAGCATTTTATCTTCAATATCAATCAAGTCTTGAATGACCTGTGTCAGAATAAGATTTCTATCTTCACGAGGTAAGAAGAAATCATCTCCAGCTTTGGGTGCTGTACGCACATTTGGTACATCTCCAAAATAAAAAGTCAACATACTATACCAATAAGCACGGAGTGTATAAACTTCACCCAACATGTGGTTCAATTGTCTTTTGGCAGCAAGGTCATTTGAAGACATCAACTTACTTGCCTGTATACCTTCAATAGCGATATTACAATCTCGAATAGAAGTATAGGCTGCATTCCAAAATTGGCGTAAATCTCCGTTTCCAGGGACTGCATTCAAGTTCCAAATTTGGTGGCGATCTCCTGTACTTCCCCAACCACTTTGGCGTTCGATATCCGTGTTTCCAGTCATGTTATTCGATAAACGAGAGCGAAAGCCGTCTGTTCCGAACGAAACATACGCTGCATTCACACCCTTTCGGGCATCGTCTAAATTCGAATACACATAGTTTGTATCAAAAGTAGAAATGGATACGGGTTCTAAAAAATCTTCGCACGAGCTCAAAAAAACAGTGGCAGCGAAGGCGATGATTAAATGTCTTTTTTTCATACAAATTGAATAAAATAGGTTAGAAAGTAACGTTTACACCAACAGTATAGGCACGGCTCCGTGGGAAAGACGAGTAGTCTACGCCAGGCGTTAATCCTTGGTAACCCGTGTTCCGAGATGTACTTACCTCAGGGTCATATCCTGAATATTTTGTCCACAAGTGTAGGTTGTTTCCGGTTGCATAAACACGTAATTGAGAGATTTTCAATGAAGAGAGTAGCTCACGCGGCAAAGAATAACCAATATTTAAGTTATTCAAACGAATGAACGACCCGTCTTCAACTGCCCAAGAGTGAATAACAGTCTGCGCATCTCCCAGTCCATGTGGTGACCAGATTGTTTTTCCGGCATTTAGCTGAGCCAATTGATCTAAATCTGTCACAATTCCACCAGCAACGCCCGTAAAACGGCCATCTACATCTAAATACGTAAAGCGATTTTCGAGAGACATATCTGTCAATAAATTTCCAAATGTAACCCGTCGTAATTGGTTAAATTGAATTTTTCCTGTATTGTACACGTCGTTTCCATACGTCCAGTTAAAGAAGGCGGATACGTCAAATCCTTTGTAACGACCATTCAAACCAAATCCTCCTTGTGCCTTCGGCAATGTATTACCAATCACTTGGCGATCTGCACTGTTGATGATGCCGTCTCCGTTCAAATCCTTTAACTTGAGAAAACCTGGGCGAATGTTCGCATTTCCGACAACTCCCGAAGAATTTGGAACGCCGTCATTCAAAATATAACGACCTGTTACGGGATTATACGAACTAAATTCACTCGTTGAGTAATACCCGTCTGTTACATATCCATAAATATCCCCTAGAGTTCCACCAACACGCACAAAGAAGTCGTCTTGGTCACGCAAATCTGTACTTGCCCACCCAGATTGGAAAAAGCGTTCAGTCGTTCCATCCAATGCCTCTACTTTGGCAATATTGCGGCCAATATTAAAATTAGCAGATAACGTAAAATCCTTTCTATCAACTAAATAAGTAGTCAAACCGAGTTCAATTCCTTTGTTTGACGTACTACCTACGTTATTCCATTGTGTCGTAAAACCTGTACTCGAAGGAATCGCTGAACGTAGAAGCAAGTCTCTTGTTGTGTTGTGATACACATCTAAGCTACCCTCAATTTTATGTTGAAGAAGAGAGAAATCAGCGCCTGCATTTCGGTTAATTGTTGTTTCCCATACGAGATTCGGGTTGTACAAAGTCGTTCCGGAAGGCGTATAATACGTATTATCAAAATTACCAAACCCTGGTCCTCTTAGCGTTGAGCCTCTGAATAAAAACTGGGTAGCTGTTGCATCAATGCGGTCATTTCCTGTAGCTCCATAACTCACCCGGAGTTTAAGTTCATCCAACGCATTGAACCCATCCATGAAATTTTCATCCGACAACTTCCATCCAAGAGCAATGGCGGGGAAGATACCTAATCTATTTTCTTTGGCAAATTTGCTTGACATATCCCCGCGGAACGTCACTGTAGCTAAATATTTATCTTTTAGCTGGTAGTTTGCGCGTCCAAATGCCGATACTCTATTGGCGTCTGTGTATTCCTGCGTTTCGTATCTGTCCGTCCGTCCGAATGTCATGTTCGCAAACAATTCTTCGGGTAGAATAGATGCTCTGAAGTCCTCTGAGCGAATGAAGCTATAATTTCCTCCGTTAGAATATACCTCATGGCCAACCAAAAAATCAAATTTATGCGCAGCCGATTTCTCTAATTTATAGCTCAACGTATTCAACCAACGAAGAGACGTAAGTTCAATATTTGTTTTTTCACCAAGTGGTAAACTTCCTCCATTGTTGAACGATTCCCCCGTCAATGGGCCATAAAAACGCAAATTTTTATCGAATGTATTGGAAGTTGTCAAGGTAGATTTAAAATCCACATTTTTGGCGATGGCATAACTCAAGGCACCACTTAAAATATAGTCATTTGTTGTTCTTCTTCTCCAATCTTGTTTTGCAAGCTCTGTTGGGCTGACCAAACTCAGTAAGAAAGATTGAAAATCATCGTCGTTGCTCACAGCATTCAAGTCAATATCTAGTTCATCTGCTATGCCATTGATTGGACGTGTTTGAACCGCATCTTTGATATTTATTTGTGCATTACCAGACGTTCCTGCGCCATCAACAACCGTATTTGTAATACGAGCAAATGTTTCAAATTTAAGTTTTTTCGAAATCGTTTGACTTAATTTAAAGTTAATTACGTTCCGATCAAATGCCGAACCGGTCAATAATCCTTGGTCTTGGTTATTGGTTAAACTCAAGCTAATTTTTGTACTTTCTGTACCACCGCTTAAGCTCACATTATGGTATTGAGACGTTCTTGGCGCACCAAAAAGCTCATTTTGCCAATCTGTTCCTTCTTTTTGTTGATACAAATCATAGTCATCGTATTTTCCAAAGAAGCGTTCCATGTTATTTACATCTGCTTGTGAACGCAATTTTGCCCGTTCGTAATTTAACAAAACGTACTCATACGGAGATAAGACCGAGTAACGACGGTTTGTAGGAAGGGTTTTCAACTGCATGAAACCATTATATGAAACAGATACTTTTCCAGCAACAGGGTTTTTCGTCGTAATCACGATGACTCCATTTGACGCTTGTGCACCGTAAATAGCTGTTGCAGAAGCATCTTTCAACACCGTGATACTTTGAATATCCGTTGGTGGAATATCACGAATGCTATTTACAATAAATCCGTCTACAACATACAATGGTGAGTTATCTTGCGTAATCGAACCTCCTCCACGCACCCGAATCACCACTTCTGCATCTGGAGATCCATCTGAGGTCAACACACTTACACCTGGCATGCGGCCGGTCATAGCTTGAGCAGCATTTGCAACAGGAATTGTGCGCAAATCACGGGCAGACATCGTAGCAACAGAACCCGTCATATCGGTTTTCTTTACTGTTCCGTACCCATAATCCACAACAACAACCTCATCCAAGGTATTTTCATCTTGTTGCAATACGATATCCAGTTGAGTTTTTCCATTGACTGGTACTTCTAACGTTTGCATACCGATAAAAGAAAGAATCAATGTCGCATTTTTTGCGGCTGAAATCGAGAACGTACCGTCCACGTCTGTGGTAACACCGGTGGTTGTTCCCTTCACTCGTACAGAGACACCTGGGAGGGTTTCATTGGAGGCGTCTTTGACAACACCTCGAACCAATTGGTTTTGTGCATTGGCTTGTAGTGTGACTCCCAGAATCATCCAGAACACCAAAGCGAACCAACTTCTATTCACTCGTAAAAGGATAGGTTTGAACATAGAATCAGAATTAATAGATTGAATAAATAGTTAAAAAATCCTAGTTTTTCACGACTTCATACCACAAGATTATCTCCTTGAATTAGATAAAACAATTAATTTATTGTACTTTTTTATGCAAACGATGTCGGGAACGATGCCATTTTCCAAAATTCCCGACATCTGTTTTTATTTGAATCTGAATACCCCTTTAGGGATGTTTCATAATGTGTTCTACCAATGAGTGTGTAAAAACCTCAATATTATCATACGCGGTGCTCAATGTTTTTTTATGGGCGTCGTATTCGTTTTTATTCAATCCCATTTTATCTTCCCACACATCGGGCATTCCGTCTCTGTCTGTATCTTGCTCTGGTGTTCTTGTTTTTAATACAGGCCATCCTCCGCTATCTTGGGGAGAGTCAATGATACCATTTTTACTCCCTCTTGAACCTACCGAACTCACAGTTCCCGTTGCTACTTCTTTCAAAATTCGTGTATCGAACAAATCACGGACTAAACTTGCCCCTGCATATTTCAAAACAGATTGATACGCTTCCTCTGCTGTTTGGGTCCGGACATTCGACTGAATATCGTGGGGAGTCAAGCGCCGCATCTCAGCGATTTCAGCCTCTGGAATAACACCGTATCTCTCATGAAACTGGTTTATTACCCCAAATTTCCAATTATCTAAGGTAGCACGAGTACTACCCACAAGCACGTTGCCGTCGATAAAGAGTTTTCCCCACCGATTAAAAATCGCGGTGGTTTCATTTAAATTTTTATCGATAGCGATAATTCTCTCCTTGCGATTCGTAGCTGGCCCTGGTTTGTAATAATTATTTACAATATTGACATTCATGGCTTCTCCTCCATAGCAGCTATTACTTCCCCAATTATAGATTACGTTGTTCCGAATATCGACGAGGTCTGTCAGAGCATAGCTGCTACCCGCCCGTTCACCAAGACGAGGGTTACGGCTATCGTGATGTGCGAGCACATTGTGATGAAAACTGGCAAATTTGCCTCCCCAAATACCACCATATCCATGATTCCCTTTGGAATGGGCTGAGTTCCGCAGACTCTCAGCAATCACACACCATTGTAACGTAAAATAATCATTGTTGTAAAAAGAGACACATTCATCCGTTGACCAACTCATGGAACAATGATCAATAAGGATATTTTTACGTTCTATTCCACTTAATGCATCACCTTCAATTTGAGCAGCATCACCCATCCGAAAGCGCATAAAACGGATGATTACGTTGTTGGATTCGATGACGAGTGGATAATCTTTCAGACAAATACCATCACCCGGTGCCGTTTGCCCCGCGAGCGTCACATCCCCTGATTTGATACGAAGTGCGGATTTTAGTTCAATGGTTCCAGAAATATCAAATACAATAATGCGTGGTCCCGATTGCTCAATAGCTGCCCGCAAACTACCGGGACCACTGTCTTGTAAGTTCGTCACCTTTTGTACTTTCCCGCCACGACCGCCTGTTATAGCCCGTGCGAATCCCTCTGCACCTGGAAAAGCAAGTGCTTCTTCTACTTTTTGTTTGGGATTTGGTGGGTTTTCACTACCTGCTTCTGGAGTAATCGCTGCAGAGCAAGATACGAGCGTTGCTAAAAATACACTTGCCCTAAAAAAATCGCGTCTCTTTTTCATTCCTAGATATGGGTTAAATCAATGATTTGGGAAATGCTCCCTTATTCATGCCTCTAAGTTTTCGCTTTTTTTATTCAGATTTATAGGGGTACTACATAGATATTTATGCAATCGATACCGGTAACGATTGCATAAAAAAATACTATAAATTATTTGTTTTGTCATACATATAAACTCCAACTTCGTACATTGGCTACGGCAAATCAAAAGGTAAATACGTCACAACTCATTCATTTTTTATTCAAAAAATAGCTATCAAAGTATGGACGATATTGTACTAAATACATGCGAATGACTCTCAAACAAGATTCTACTTTTCAATAATTAAATCTAAAAGTACAATGAAAAACCTATTGGTATATGCCTTGTGTTTTTTTGTGTCTCTTGGGAGCACCCCTATTTGGGCACAATCTACTGCTGGAGTGATTTTTGAAAAAGATACCTCATTTTCATCGTACAGTGCCTTCAAACAAATCGCGAAAAAGTATCCTGAAAGTACACGTGTGCTACCGAGTTATTCGGATAAGCGAACCGAAAAAACACCTGAATCGCCTGGAGGAGTCATTTATAGACTTATCCGAAAAGAAACATCTACTACTTCTGCTCAACCTGTACTTCTGATTGTACACGGAGGAGGTTGGCGCTCAGGCTCACCAGAACAGCATCTACCTTTAGCTCAGCAGCTGGCTGAACACGGGATGACATGCTTGTTGGTTCAATACCGTTTATCCACGCATGCTCTTTATCCGGCTGCAGTTCACGATGTAAGGAAGGCGCTGCAATGGGTATATGAAAACGCGCTAATAGAAAAGTTGGACACAACACAAATTGCTCTTCTTGGTTTCTCTGCAGGTGCCCAATTAGCCACATTGGTTGGAACATTAGCACAAGAACCCTCTTTTGCTCAGGTGCATCAAACCAAAACGTATCCTGTACAAGCATTGATAAATATAGATGGTATTCTTGCTTTCATTCATCCCGAATCAGGCGAAGGCATTGACCTACCCAAAACCTCGGCAGCTACTCACTGGTTTGGTTATACGAAAGAGGAAAAACCAGAACTCTGGAACGAGGCATCTGCTCTCTCTCATGTGTCTGATAAAACACCTCCTACCCTTTTTATCAATAGTTCTCTTGAGCGCATGCACGCTGGTAGAGATGATTTCCAAGCTGTGCTACGAAGGCATGGTATTCATACAGATACGCTTACTTTTGAGAACTCACCACATACCTTTTGCTTATTTACTCCTTGGTTTGAACCCACAAAGAACGCCATTATCTCATTTTTACGACCCATTTTCCCCTCAATCAATTAAAATATGACACGATTACTCTCCCTTCTCTTTTTCATTACGATGAGCTGCCAAGCCATAGAACCTACTCCAAAATATGATTTTATCGTTGCACAAGATGGAACTGGCAATTTCACAACCGTACAAGCAGCCATCAACGCCGTCCCTGATTTTCGAAGACAACGAACGGTTATTTTTATCAAAAAAGGAACGTACAAAGAGAAGATCGTTTTACCTGAATCCAAGTCTATGGTCAGTCTTTTGGGAGAATCTGCCCCAGAAACGATTCTCACGTTTGACGACTTCGCACAAAAGAAAAATGCCTTTGGTGAAGAAATGGGCACAACGGGGTCATCTAGTTTTTTTCTTTTTGGCACTGATTTTTACGCTGAGAATATCACTTTTGAAAATAGTGCTGGGCCTGTCGGGCAAGCCGTAGCCATGCGTGTAAATGGTGACCGATGTCATTTTCATCGATGCCGCTTTTTGGGTTTTCAGGATACACTTTATACGTACGCAATCGGAAGCAGGCAGTATTATTCAGCATGTTATATCGAGGGTACCGTAGATTTCATCTTTGGCTCTTCCATCGCTTTTTTTGAGAATTGTACTATCCACAGTAAAAAAACGGGTTTTATAACAGCTGCTTCTACACCTGAAAATCAGACATTTGGGTATGTATTTTTACATTGTAAGCTCACAGGTGAATCCAATAGCCCCACGCATTTTCTTGGTAGACCGTGGAGACCTTTTGCAAAAACAGTATTTATTTCATGTGATTTAGGTGCGCATATTCAACCTACTGGTTGGAATAACTGGGGGAAAGAATCCAATGAAAAAACGACGTATTATGGCGAATATAAAAACTACGGAGAAGGTACAAAAGACAAGTCAAAAAGAGTTTCTTGGGCAAAACAGTTGACAGACGAGGAGGCAAACACTTATCAACGTAAAACTGTATTTGGAGATTGGGAACCCGTCATTCCTTAAATAATTCAATTTTATCTGTTACGTAGCATGGGTTCCGTTTTCACCATTTCTTACATCCAAAATGAAGAAGTAGAAAGATTGGAAACGATGTCGGTAACGATTGCATAAATATATCATCATAGAATATTGTTTTTCTTAGATGATAGGCCTAACATTCGTCAAGATTCTAGATAAATCAGAGTAAGAATACATGTATCTTCTTTGTAAAGTCCAAGAATATACCTTTTCATTTAGCAAATTCAACTTATTTAAAATACGAATTCATCATGTTCCCCTTTTCACGATTTTCACTATTCTGGATTTGTGCGTACTTCCTTACAAGTACGGGGTTCGGGCAACAAGTACGCCTTTCTGAACAAATGGCAGCTACACTACTGATGCAGCATCAAGACTCGATTGCGTACGTCAAAGAAGGTAAAACTGCACATTGGGAATATGAACAAGGCATTTTACTCAAAGCCATGGAACGTATGTGGGAGCATACCGGGGATGCGCGCTATTTCCAATACATCCAGAAAATCATGGATCAATACATTCAGGCAGACGGACAAATAAAGACCTATCAGTTGAACAAGTATAATATTGACATGATTACCCCCGGTCGTGTTTTATTGACTCTTTACCAACAAACATTACCCCAAAAAGAGAAATATAAAAAAGCGGCAGATTTACTTTACAAACAACTCCAAGAACACCCAAGAACCAAAGATGGTGGTTTCTGGCACAAAAAAATCTACCCTTACCAAATGTGGTTAGATGGCCTTTACATGGCGCAACCATTTTATGCAGAATATAGCCTCCTGCTCGGGCTAGATACCAACTGGGAGGATATCGCGAATCAATTTGTGTGGATGGAAAAGAACAGCCGAAACCCAAAAACAGGCTTGCTTTACCACGGTTGGGACGAGAGTAAAACCCAAGCATGGGCTCATCCTGAAACCGGACAATCACCCAATTACTGGAGCCGAGCTATGGGCTGGTATGCCATGGCTTTGGTAGATGTTTTGGACTACTTTCCGGTAAATCACACAAGAAGAAAAGATTTGCTTACCATTTTGCAACGGTTTCTACCTGCTGTTGTCCGCTATCAAGACCCAAAAACAGGTGGTTGGTGCCAAGTGACAGACCGAATGGGTGAAACAGGGAATTACATCGAAGCCTCTGGAACAGCCATGTTCACATATGCCCTTGCAAAGGCTGTTCGCAAGGGATACGTGGATAAGTCGTATTTTCAATATGCCGAAAAAGCCTACCAAGGCATTCAACAAAATCTCATTACAACAGACGAAAAAGGCTTTGTTCATTTAGAAAATACAGTCAGTGTCAGTGGATTAGGTGGAAAACCCTACCGAGACGGTAGTTACGGGTATTATTTATCCGAAAAAATTCGTCAAGATGATATAAAAGGGGCTGGACCGCTTATTTTCGCAGCGATTGAAATGGAAATAGCTACACAGAAATCTACGCGTACATCCCCCAAAGTAGGACTCGACTATCATTTCAACAGAGAGTTTCGTAAAAATTCACTCAACCAAACAGAACAATTCCATTACACTTGGGAAGACCGGCTGCACTCTGGTTTTTGGTGGTTTGGGAAAATTTTATCTGAAAAGGGCGCAGAATTGTCGGCAGTACACACTGCACCAACTCCTCAAAACTTGAAGGAATTATCCGTTTATATCCTCGTTGATCCCGACACACCGAAAGAAACTACCCAACCCAATTATATCGAAGAAAAAGATAGAAAGGCACTTGTACAATGGGTGAAAAAAGGAGGTACTTTATTGCTTATGGCCAATGATACAGCCAATTGTGAAATTCCACGTTTAAATAGGTTAGCCAATACATTCGGGATGCACTTCACTGATAAGAATATCAATATGGTCAAAGGAAATCAATTTGAACAAGGGAGTGTAGACATTACCAAAGAAAATCCAGTATTCAAGAGTCTCAAATCACTATATATTAAAGAGTTATCTCCTATTTCTATCTCAAAAAGTGCACAATGTATTGTCGAAAAAGGCGGAGATTGTATTCTTGCAATCACACAATATGGAAAAGGGAAAGTCCTGGCTGTTGGCGACCCATGGCTGTATAATGAATACGTGGATGGACGCAAAATACCGGCTACATTTAAAAATTTCGAAGCAGCCCACGAACTAGCAAATTGGCTACTTAATTAATCGATTTTCTCATTAACGACTAACTATTGTGGTATCTCGTTTACAAATTTGTTTCCTAGTTGTACTCTTATTGGGTAGACTTGTTGCGGTGCAAGCACAGGTTTCTCATGTGTGGGTTGCAGACCAAGAAGATGGAACCTATAAAAACCCAATCCTACATGCGGATTATTCCGACCCTGATGTCATTCGGGTTGGTGAAGATTTTTACCTAATCTCTTCGAGCTTCAACTCAGCACCAGGTTTACCTATTTTACATTCGCGCGATTTGGTCAATTGGACCATTATTGGCCATGCGTTACCCAAACAATTCCCTATCGACGTTTTCGAAAAACCACAGCATGGGAAAGGAGTTTGGGCACCATCGATTCGGTATCATAACGGACTTTTCTACATCTATTTCCCAGATCCTGACTACGGTATTTATGTAACTACAGCAAAACAGATAAAAGGTCCTTGGAGCAACCCTCAGTTGGTCAAAAAAGGAATAGGATTAATTGACCCATGCCCACTTTGGGACAACGACGGCAAGGCCTATCTTACATTTGCCTTAGCCGGAAGCCGCGCAGGAATAAAAAGTGTACTTCTTGTGAGCGAGATGACACCGGATGGCCTACATGTCTCAGACGCAGTCACACTCGTGTTGAATGGACATGCGCAACATCCAACAGTAGAAGGCCCTAAGTTTTACAAAAGAAACGGGTATTATTACATATCCGCACCTGCAGGGGGCGTCGCTACTGGCTGGCAAGTGGTACTTCGAGCTAAAAACCCGCTAGGCCCCTACGAAGAAAAGATTGTTCTGGCACAAGGAAATACGGATATCAATGGGCCACACCAAGGCGCTTGGGTTGATACACCCACAGGGGAATGGTGGTTTATTCATTTCCAAGACAAAGGCCCGTACGGCCGCGTCGTTCATCTTCAACCCATGAGTTGGCAAGACAATTGGCCCGTATTGGGTGAAGATCCTGCAAAAACAGGAATTGGACAACCCGTTACGACATGGAAAAAACCCAACGTGGGAAAAAAATATCCGTTGCAAACTCCACAAGAAAGCGACGATTTCTCGAATTCTACACTAGGTCTACAGTGGCAATGGAATGCCAACCCACAGCTCTATTTTGGTTTTCCAAGCACGTTAGGGTATTTCTTCCATCCGACCTTTTTGCAAGAAAGTACGGCGAGTAACCTGTATGACTTTCCGAACATGCTCTTGCAGAAGTTTCCAGCACCAACTTTTACAGCTACTGCTAAAATGGCCATTTTCCCGAATAAACAACTTCAAACAGAGCAATGGGGACTGATTGTCAAGGGATTCAGCTATGCATGGATTGGACTGACTTACCGAGATGGGAAAAAATACGTGGTTTATCAAGTTGCTCAACAAGCAAAACAAGGGAAAATACCACTTGAAAAAATCCTCACCGAATGGACGAACGACACGCTTTACCTCCGTGTCGTTGTGCAACCCAATGCCCAATGTCGATTTGCTTACAGTGCAGACGGCGAAACGTTCACTTGGGCATCAGACATCAATTTCCAGGCAGAAGAAGGCCAATGGATTGGAAGTCAACTCGGATTTTTTGCTGCGAGAAAAGAAAAGACAAATGACGCAGGCTATGCACAAATTGATTGGTTTAAAATTACTCCATAAACAATGAAAAAAATACTACTCATTTTCCTATTAGGAACTCCGTTAGCTGCTGTATCTCAGCAAATAAATGCTAAAGATGAAGTAGCAACTGTAATGAAAAACTTGCTGCATGCCTTGGAAAGTCCGACGAAAGAAAACCTTCTGAAATTTACACATCAAGACCTGAGCTATGGTCATTCCAATGCACGAATAGAGACCCAAGAACAGTTCATGAGTGCACTTCTCTCGGGTAAATCTGACTTTGTTTCTATCACACCAGAAAACGAAGTCATCACGGTGGTAGGTAACACAGCAACAGTTCGGCATATTCTTCATGCGACAACACTGGACGCAGGAAAATCAGGAGAAGTACATCTGCCTGTCTTATATGTCTGGATCAAAGAACAAAATACTTGGAAGTTATTGGCCCGTCAGGCCGTTAAATTAGTCAATCAATGAACGTACTAAACAAAAAATTTCTCCTCGAAAATAGCCCCAATTGGCAGGAAGAAAGTTCACTCGAAAACTTACTACAATTACCCGAAAAGGTTATTCAATTCGGGACGGGTGTACTCCTAAGAGGTCTTCCTGACTACATCATAGACCAAGCAAACAAACAAGGGGTTTTCAACGGTAGAATTGTTGTAGTGAAGTCTACCTCACATGGAAATACAGATGCGTTCAAGGCGCAAGACTGTCTTTATACGGTATGTATTCGTGGTATTGAAGGAGGAAAAGTAATAGAAAAAGAAGTCATTTGTACTTCTATCAGTCGTGTCTTGGAGGCCAATCAAGAATGGGCGCAAATCCTTGCTTGTGCAGAAAATCCACATATTTCTATTGTATTGTCTAATACCACAGAGGTAGGTATACAGCTAGTACAAGAATCTATTTTTGCGGGAGTTCCAGACTCTTTTCCAGGTAAATTACTTGCTTATTTACACCACCGTTTTCAGTTTTTCAAAGGAACTCCTGAAAGTGGCATGACGATTATTCCGACAGAGTTAATTTCGGATAATGGGAAAAAATTAGAGAATATCCTTCTTGAACTCGCACATCTCAACCACCTCGATACAGCATTTATTGATTGGTTAGAATCCAATACTGTATTTTGTAATTCACTCGTTGACCGCATCGTACCAGGTTCTCCTAAAGGACAAATGGGCGAGCAATTGAAAGAAAAACTTCCGTACCACGACGCACTCTGTATTACATCCGAACCTTACGCACTTTGGGCCATCGAAGGAAATGACACTGTAAACGAGAAACTATCTTTTTGCCGGGTAAATGAGGGGGCTTTTGTTACACCTTCCATCGAAAAATCCAAAGAATTGAAACTTCGCCTCCTCAACGGTACACATTCTTTGACTTGTGCCATTGCACATCTTTCTGGTTTTGTAACAGTAAAAGAAGCAATGGTAAATTCTGATTTTCAAACATTTACAGAAAATCTCCTTTTCGAAGAACTCATACCTGCACTTCCGGAGTACATTCGAGAAGAGGAAGCAAACCAATTCGGAAGGCAAGTCATAGACCGTTTTAAAAATCCATTCATTGACCATCAATGGCTAAGTATTGCACAGAATTATACGCAAAAATTGGAAATGCGGGCGCTCCCTCTTTTGTATCAAACGTATGAGAACCGGCAAGAACTTCCTGCTTTGTTTGTCTATGGGTTGGCAGCCTACATTCGCTTTATGAAAACAACAACCACCGATACCGCCAACTACGAGGGGGAAATGGGGAATAAAACCTATCCCGTACAAGATAGACAAGCCGTACATTGGGCACATATTTGGACGTCAAGCATTGACTTACAAGAAGTTATTCAAAAATCCCTCCAATACAAGGATTTTTGGGGTGGACAAGACCTAAGTATGCTACATGGGTTGGTTTCATTACTTACCATTTATCTCGAAGACATCGAACGCCAATTGGCAACCCAGGGAAAAATTGATTTAAAATTCATGACTGAACGTATTAATTGAATGAAACAACGCGTATTAAAAGTACATCCTAACGATAATATGTTGGTCGCATTATCTCCCCTAAAAAAAGGAGAAAGCATTGACTATCAAGGAGAAACCTATCTAGTTTTGGAAGAAATTGCGGCTAAACATAAAATGGCAGCTATCGATTTTTCTCCAGGAGATTCAATCATTATGTATGGTGTTTTGGTGGGAAAAGCCCAACATCACATTTCGAAAGGAAGTTGGATACATACGTTTAATGTCAAACATGCCGCAGAATCAGTTTCATTAGGTGAACGAAAGACCACTTGGACACCACCAGATGTATCCGCTTTTCAATCACGTACATTTTTAGGATACCACCGCCCCGATGGTCGAGTTGGAACGGCAAATTATTGGATAGTTTTACCTTTGGTATTCTGTGAAAATCGGAACTTAGCCATTCTAAAAGAAGCCCTTATCTCTGACCTAGGATACAATCTATCACATTCCTACAAACAATATACCCAAGCCTTGATTTCTTTGTACCAAGCGGGAGATACAGTAGAAAATGTAGCACAAATTACGTTTGATACGGCCAAAGAAACTTACCCTAGTCCGCGTGTATTTCCTAATGTAGATGGGGTCAAATTTCTTTCCCACGACATGGGCTGCGGTGGAACACGCCAAGATGCACAAGCACTTTGCGGGCTTTTGGCAGGATATATTACTCATCCGAATGTAGCAGGTGCAACCGTCTTGAGTTTGGGTTGCCAAAATGCACAGCAACAAATGCTAGAAGAGGAAATTCAGAAACGAGGAGGTATCCAAGGCAAACCCATTTACTTCCTAGAACAACAACAGCTTGGTACAGAGGAGGCCCTCATTACCCAGGCTATTCAACAGACTTTCCTTGGTTTAATCGAAGCGAATAAAATCACAAGACAACCTGCCCCACTTTCAAAGCTAACGATTGGATTAGAATGTGGTGGTTCAGATGGATTTTCGGGTATCTCAGCAAATCCAGCGATTGGACATACTTCTGATTTATTAGTCGCTCTTGGTGGGTCTGTTATTTTATCTGAATTTCCTGAATTATGTGGTGTAGAACAAGAATTGAGTGACCGATGTCTGCAAGCAACAGATGCACAACGCTTCCTTGATTTGATGACCACGTACAGCCAACGAGCAACAGAGGCCGGCTCAGGTTTTGATATGAATCCATCTCCAGGAAACATCAAAGATGGCCTCATCACAGATGCCATCAAGTCGGCTGGAGCAGCAAAAAAAGGAGGCGGTTCGCCTATTGTTTCTGTTTTAGATTATCCCGAACAAGTCACCAAGCCTGGCCTAACCTTGCTCTGTACACCAGGAAATGACGTGGAAAGTACGACAGCAGAAGTCGGTTCAGGAGCAACAATCGTCTTATTTACTACCGGATTAGGTACGCCAACAGGGAATCCCATCGCACCCGTTTTGAAAGTTTCTAGTAATACACAACTTGCCCAAAAAATGTCTGACATCATCGATATCGACACGGGTTCCATCATTGAGGGCACAGAAAGTTTGGAGGAAACGGGTGAGCGTATTCTAGAATATGTTATTGCCGTTGCAAGTGGCCAAAAGGTTGCTAAAGCGGTTCAGAACCAACAAGATGACTTCATTCCTTGGAAGAGAGGTGTTTCTCTTTAATTCTTTTTTGTACATTTAATCTAAGTTATTTCGCTACGTATGTTATCAAACGAATACAATAAACCAATGCAGATGAAAGCCTTTTTGGACGAGGACTTTCTTTTGAGTACTCCTACGGCAGTATATTTATACCATACTTTTGCCAAGGATATGCCCATCATTGATTACCACAATCATTTACCTCCACAACAAATTGCGGAGAATCATGCCTTCGAGAACCTCACACAAGTTTGGCTTTATGGTGACCATTACAAATGGAGAGCCATGCGTGCCAATGGCGTAGCTGAAGCGTACTGCACCGGTACAAAGTCAGATTGGGAAAAGTTTGAAAAATGGGCCGATACTGTTCCTTATACGCTAAGAAATCCATTATATCACTGGACACATCTGGAGTTACAGCGCTATTTTGGTATCACAGACCTACTTCAACCCAACACGGCATCAGCTATTTACCAACGCAGTAACGAACTGCTGCAAGCGCCAAGTTACCGAACACAAGGTTTATTGAAGCAAATGAATGTGCGTGTTGTTTGTACCACAGATGATCCTACAGATAGTTTGGTACATCATCTTACCTACAAAGAGCAAGGACATACAGACTTGAAAATGTTACCTACATTTCGACCCGACAAATTCATTCTCATTCAGGCACCTCATTTTCATTCAGTAATAGAAAAATTGGGTGAAATAACAGAAAGTCCCATCCGTGATTTCTCAGATTTGATGCAAGCACTTGGACAACGGGCGCTGTTTTTTCAGTCACTGGGTTGTAAATTAGCCGATCATGGGCTAGAATTCATATATGCTGCGGAATTTACTCTAGAAGCTGCTGATGCTGTACTCAAAAAAGTATTGCGACGTGAGACTATTACAAACCAAGAAGCACTCCTTTATCAGTCCGCTATTTTACATGAATTGGGTGTCATGTATGCCGAACTCGATTGGACACAGCAATTCCATTTGGGGGCTTTACGAAACACAAATTTACGTGCGCTTCGTGAGCTCGGCCCAGATACAGGTTGGGATAGCATCGGAGATTGGTCACAAGCCCAAAATCTGGCACGTTACCTTGGGAGATTAGATGAGCACAATCAATTAGCCAAAACCATCCTCTATAATCTAAACCCAGCAGATAACGAGGTAATCGCAACGATGATTGGGAATTTCAACGACGGGTCCTTGGCAGGTAAAATTCAATTTGGCTCTGGATGGTGGTTCTTGGATCAAAAAGATGGGATGGAAAAACAGATGAATGCACTCAGCAATATGGGGCTCATCAGCCAATTTATAGGTATGCTAACAGACTCCCGAAGCTTTCTATCTTTTCCTCGTCATGAGTATTTTCGTCGCATTCTTTGCAATATGTTTGGCAAAGACATCGAAAATGGCGAACTACCCAATGATTTGGCATGGACAGGAAAAATAATTCAGCAAATCTGTTACCACAACGCACAAAACTACTTTAATTTCTAAATGGAGCATAGTATGTCATCTAGCCCAAAGAAAGCCCATGTGTTGACATTCGGTGAAATTCTCTTCCGAATGTCCCCGCGTTTGGGCTATCAATGGTTACAAGAAACCCAAACGTCTTTGTTTATAGGAGGAGCAGAACTCAATGTAGCACGTGCATTGGCTTGTTGGAAACAGCCCGTCTCGTATGTCAGTCGGATGCCTCAACATACTTTATCCACCGAAATTCACGCGTTTCTAAAAGCAGAAGGGGTCGATACAAGTAAAATGCTTTGGGGTGGTGAACGTATCGGGATGTATATTTTACCCCAAGGCGCTGACCTCAAAAATGCAGGAGTCATCTACGATCGTGCCCATTCATCTTTCGCGGAGATGAACCTCCAAACGATGCAATGGGATGAACTACTCTCTGGGGTTACGTGGGTACATATCAGTGCAATAAGTCCTGCGTTGAATCAAGAAATTGCCGAAATCTGCCTACAACTCGTTCAGGAAGCACATAGCCGGGGTATTACCATCTCATTAGACTTGAATTACCGCGCCAAACTTTGGCAATATGGCGTAACTCCACCAGCTATCATGGCACCCATTGCGGCCTATTGTAATCTCATTATGGGAAATTTATGGGCTGCACATGCTTTGTTAGACATTCCGATAGACCCACAAGTTGCTGTAAATGACGCTACAAAAGAAGAATATATCACACAAGCAACCAAAACAGCCCAAGCCATTCAGAACCAATTCCCTCATTGTCAAATCGTTGCCAATACATTTCGGTTTGATACCCAAATGGGAGGAATCTCATACTATGCCACTATACATACCTCCTCTGAAACACGTGTTTCAAAGGAAATAGGTGTAGATAAAGTTGTCGACCGAGTAGGCAGTGGCGACTGTTTTATGGCAGGATTAATTTATGGGCATATCCAAGATTGGGATAAACAAAAAATTGTGGACTTTGCTGCCTATGCTGCTATGGGAAAATTACAACAAATGGGGGATTCCACCACTCAAACCGTGTCTGAAATTTTACAGCATATAACCGATTCAAACGAATGAATACCTACCAAGCTACGCTTCAGAAAATACATACATTTCCTCTTATACCTGTATTTTTTCATGCCGACTTAGCCATAGCCCAGCGCGTTCTTCAAGCCTGCTACGACGGAGGTGTACGTATTTTTGAATTTACAAACCGAGGACCAGAAGCATTGGAAGTTTTCGAAGGATTAATCCATTACGCCAACATCCACTGCCCTGATTTAGTAATCGGAATTGGCACTATCTTTACACCAGCAGAAGCACGATTATTTATAGAAAAGGGAGCGCAATTTATTGTTCAACCTGGTACGGTCAAAGAAGTGGGAGTACTCTGTCTTGAACACCAAATCCCTTGGATTCCTGGTGTACTAACACCAACCGAAATCATACAGGCACTTCAGTGGGGTGCTGAAATCGTAAAGATATTTCCGGGGAATGTCGTTGGCTCTACCTATCTAAAATCGTTGCGCGGCCCCTTTCCTCATGCAAAATTTATGGTTACAGGCGGTGTAGAACCTACACCGGAGAGTATCCAAGAGTGGTTTCAGGCAGGTGCTAATGCCGTGGGGCTAGGGTCCCAATTATTTAAAAATATAGACCAACCACTATTCATTCGTCAAACCCTCATAGAATTATTCAACCTTACCCCTTAACACATGCAAAATACAACCAAAAAGTACCGATGGACCATCTGCGGGCTCGTATTTTTCGCCACGACAATCAACTACCTCGACCGGGCGGTTATCAGTTTATTGAAACCCATTCTGGAGCAAGAATTCACATGGAGCGAAACAGACTACGGAAATTTAGTCATCTTATTTAATCTTTCGTATGCCATTGGGATGCTAGGCGTAGGGCGAGTAGTAGACAAATTAGGTACAAAAAAAGGCTATGCCCTTGCAACAACTCTGTGGAGCCTTTCAGCTATGGCGCATGCATTGGCTACAAGTACACTTGGTTTTGGAATTGCACGTTCTTTGTTGGGTATTACAGAATCTGGCAACTTCCCGTCAGCAATAAAGACTATCGCCGAATGGTTCCCTAAAAAAGAACGGGCATTAGCAACAGGTATTTTTAATTCAGGAGCAAATATTGGTGCCATTGTCGCGCCCTTAACGGTCCCCTTCATTGCCGTTGTTTGGGGTTGGCAGTGGGCATTTATCCTGACAGGAGCTATTGGATTTATCTGGCTAATCCTTTGGTATTTTATCTATGAAGTACCTGAAAAGCACACCAAACTTTCGTCAGAGGAACTTGCCTACATCCAACAAGCTGAAAATGCCGACGAGGAAATTAAGGAAGAAAACAATCAGCCCGCTTCATGGGCGAAACTCTTGACATTCAAACAAACATGGGCATTTGTACTTGGTAAATTCCTGACAGACCCTGTGTGGTGGTTTTATTTATTTTGGCTTCCTGCCTTTCTTACAGCCGAGTACGGTTTACAAAAAACAGAAATTGCACTTCCTGTTGCCTTGGTATACACTATTTCAACGGCAGGTAGTATTTTTGGTGGATACCTCCCTCTTTATTTCTCCAATAAGGGCTGGACGATTTTCCGGTCTCGAAAAACATCCATGTTCCTGTATGCACTCGCTGCGCTTCCTGTTGTTTTTGCCCAAGTACTGGGGGCTATTAATATGTGGTTGGCAGTAGGTATTATAGGATTGGCTTGTTCAGCACACCAGGCATGGAGTGCAAATATATTCACGACGGTCAGTGACATGTTTCCCAAGAAAACCATTGCCTCTGTCACTGGAATTGGAGGCATGGCTGGCGCACTTGGTGGCGTCGTAATTGCAACAGTAGGCCCTCGCCTATTTGACTACTACAAGGCACTGGGTAGCATTCAAACAGGATATTATATTCTCTTTTTCTTTTGTGGATGTGCATATCTACTCGCTTGGTTACTCATGCATTTACTCGTTCCCAAAATGAAAAAAGTAGTCATTTAATGGAGTAAGTCCTGCAAATAAACACCCCTGTCTCAAGAAGATTCTTCTGAAGACAGGGGTGTTTCGTTTTTTAAACCTAGTTAAATGTGTATTTTTTGGGTGATATATACTTTTTTGATAAAGTATGCAAGCATTCAAAACCATTAGCTACATAAAGGAACAGGCGATAATTCATTGCTACAAAAGTTATTGCTTGTACATACTCACTACCTACCCTCGTATTGCAATCTTTTTTCAGCCATTCAGCTACTCTTCCTCAAGAAGTATGGATTGGCATAAAAGACTCCTACATAAGAATAGTTAAACTACAAGACATACAATTTCAGGAAGAATAAACTGTAATTTTTGCCCCAGACAAAGCGAAAAGAAAGCAACGTAAAAACACCTTGTACTTCTTTTTAAAAACCCGCAAATACACATTTATCTAGCCAATTCTTAAACCTAAAAATCATCGGCTATTGACATAGAAGTTCATTGAGGAATTTTAAAAAATCTTAAATTATTTAAAATTAATACAAAAAAAGTACAATTATATTTTCAAAAAAACTCAAAATACCTGGTATCAGGTATTTTTTGGAAATAAAAACCTTATTAATTTGCGTATGTTTAATTGTACCGAAACTAGTTTTAAAAGTCTGAAATGAAAGAGCCGTGTCCCTCTTCCAAAGATTATACGTATGCATACCTACCTAAGTATGTCTTCAAAAGAGCCTCAACCTTTTTTCTGAAAGATAAAACAAGCATGAAAGGAACAAACAATTAGTTAAACCAAAACAACAAAAGTAACATGAAAAGAAGTCTATTTACGGCACTCCTCTTCCTTGCCCTCTTTGCCACAAAATCATGGGCACAAAGTGATTCACCCGAGAAAATCAGTTTTCAGGCGGTCGTCCGTGATGCGAGCAATGCTTTAGTGACCAACCAAGCCGTCGGAATGCGAATCAGCATCTTGCAGGGGTCGGCTTCGGGTAGTGCTGTTTACAGTGAAACCCAAACACCTACGTCGAATGCCAACGGACTCGTAACCATCGAAATTGGCGGCGGCAATGTCGTATCGGGTAGTATCGGCACCATCAATTGGGTAAACGGACCATATTTTATCCGTACCGAAGTGGACCCGACGGGTGGAACCAATTATACCATCACGGGAACGAGCCAATTATTGAGTGTGCCGTATGCCTTGTATGCCAAAACATCGGGTAGCTCAACACCAGGCCCAGCCGGGCCACAAGGAGCGCAAGGACCCGTAGGAGAACCTGGACCAGTCGGACCAGTCGGACCAATCGGAGATATCGGGCCACAAGGTGCACAAGGACCGCAGGGAGAGTCTGGACCAATCGGACCACAAGGTGCACAAGGACCCGCAGGACAAGGTGTCCCCACAGGTGGTACAGCCAACCAAGTGTTAGCCAAAGTGGATGGTACAGATTACAATACAGCTTGGGTAACGCCAAGTGGTGGTGGACCTATTTTATTAGTAAGAGCTTCGGCAAACACAGCTCAAGCAATTAATCTAGGTAGTAATTTTGCCGCTCCCGATCCTGCAACTTGTTTTGGAAGCGTTTCTACTAATGTAGGTGGTGCATTTAATTCTACCACTGGCGTTTTTACAGCTCCATCAGAGGGTCTTTATCTTATCACATTTCAGGTTGTTTCATCCAATAATATTCCTATTGTACCTTATCTTGATGTAGATAATAATTTTGCTCACGGTAATACTGCGACAAGTGCCACAGACTTTTTTGGTGTTTCATTACTAAATACTAACGCAATGAGTTCAAGTGCAAACAATAGAGGTGTACTTACAGCTCAAGTGTATTTAAATGCCGGACAAGTTGTTGGAATTAAATTTCAGCCTTCATCGTCTGTAGTTCAAGCCGCAGTAAGAACTGATGGTGCTACTAATTTTACAGTGGTTAAGTTGTTGTGATAACAGCACCAGAATGTAAGGTTCTAACCCTATTTCCCAAGGCAAACGCATCATCAGTTGTATTTGTCTTTCCAAAATCGTAATTACCCAAAACAACAATTTCGTATGTTACCCAAACATTTACTAACCAGTTTGTTGCTGTTTTTCTCCGTCCTAGCGGGGAGAGCCCAACAAACCTTTCTCACCTCCGGAGGAAACCTGAGCGGAGTTTCTGGCTCGCTCAGTTTCTCCATTGGTCAAGTCCTTTACACCATGCCTACCGGCGGTGGAGGAACTTTCAGCCAGGGCGTGCAGCAGACAAATGAAGTTGCTGCAACTCAAAACAATTGTACCACTGGACTAACCACTACTAGTAGTGCTACAATTGCAAACACTAACTCATCAGGAATTATACAGAGTTTCCAACTAAATTGCTCAGGTAAGCTCAGTACTTTAGTTTTAAGACCTACAAATGCAGGAATTGATAGCTTCGGTGCAGCTGATGAAGTCTCATTTAGTGTCAGGCTGAGAAATGCAAATGATGCAATTATCGCCACCTCTACTATCAATGGTAACGCATCTATCAACACATGGGCACCTGGCAATACTTATACTTTTGATTTTACAGCAGCCAACCTTACTTTAAACGCCAACACCACCTATAAATGGGAGTTGTACGAAACTAACGGTATCCCAAACCTTATTTTGTTAGATTTTATAAATATAAGTAATCCATACCCAAATGGGTTTGCAACAGGAGGTATTATACCATATCCCAATGGTGATATTAATAATTGGGAGATCAATGTAATAGCTGCTGCAGGTACTACTCCACCAACTATCACTGCGGGCACAATCGCCACATGCTACCCAACAGCTGCTGCTGCTGAAGCTGCTGCTATTGCAGCCACGACTGCAACTGCCGATGCCAGTTGCCCGGGTACTGTTACCAAAACTGCTTCTACCTCAGGAACTTGTAGTGCCGTTGTTACCGTGACCGCAACCGATGCATGTGGAAATTCGTCGACAGTCACGTACAATACACGCATTGATGGTATTGCACCTACTGCAACCATGGGCAGTATTGCAGCTACTTATGCTTCCATAGCAGAAGCCGAAGCAGCTGCACTAGCTGCTACTACGGCAAGTGATAATTGCCCAGGTGCTTTGACAGAAACTGTATCAACTGTTGGTACTTCTAGTGCTGTCATTACTGTTACGACAACCGATGCATGTGGAAATGCAGCACAAACTACGTACAATACAAGCATAAATATTCAGCCAACCCTCTCTGCAATCGGAAATCAAACCGTGTGCGATGGACAATCGATTTCAAATATTGCCATTACATTGGGTGGAGATACAGGTGCAACTTTGACGGCAACTAGCAGCAATGCAGCCATCATGCCTACTTTTACCTTCGGAGGCAGTGGAGCGAATAGAACATTAACGATTGCTACTACGGCAGGACAAGTAGGTGCAACGATTGTGACGGTGACTGCCACGGGTAGTACAGGGGCTACGGCTACCCAAACGTTTGTGTTAGAAGTGGGGAATAGAGTAGTAGGAACACCGACTGTCAGTACATTGGCTGGTGGTGCGGAAGGCTTTGCAGATGGAGTAGGTACAGCTGCTCAGTTCAATTTACCATCTGGCGTAGCAATGGATACTCAAGGAAATATATATGTAGCAGATCAACTTAATCATCGCATTCGTAAAATTACACCAGCAGGCGTAGTGACGACCATAGCTGGTAGTGGAACTGCTGGTTTTGCAGATGGAGTAGGTACTAATGCACAATTTAGTCGTCCTTTTGGAATAACACTCGATACCCAAGGGAATGTTTATGTAGCTGATCGAGGAAATCAATGCATTCGAAAAATTACGCCAGCAGGTGTAGTGACAACCATAGCTGGTAGTACACGAGGCTTTGCCGACGGAACGGGAGCTGCTGCACGATTTGATGAGCCAGTTGGTGTGACTACTGATCCCGATGGGAATGTATATGTAGCCGATAGACTAAATCACCGCATTCGTAAAATTACACCAGCAGGTGTAGTAACCACCATAGCTGGTAGTACAGCTGGTTTTGCTGATGGGACAGGTATTAATGCACAATTCAGTTCTCCAAATGGTGTGACCACTGATGCCCAAGGGAATATATATGTATCAGAACGAGATAATCACCGTATTCGAAAAATTACACCAGCAGGTGTAGTGACAACCATAGCTGGTAGTACGGAAGGTTTCGCCGATGGAGTGAGTACTAGTGCACAGTTTAATATACCTTTCGGAATGACACTTGATACTCAAGGAAACATCTATGTAGCAGATTATAATAATCACCGTGTTCGTAAAATTACGTCAGCAGGTGAAGTGACAACTGTAGCTGGTAGTACATTAGGCTTTGCCAATGGCCCTGTGACTACAGCACAATTTTTTCAACCTATCGGTGTCGTACTTGATACCCAAGGGAATATATACGTGGCAGACTTTGGAAGTAACCGCATTCGTAAGATAGATAATGGCATTACTTACACAACGTGTTTTGTAGCACCAACTCTTTCT
>JBKBRQ010000069.1:0-12749 GCA_046292055.1 Spirosomataceae bacterium
AGGCTAGCTGCAAGCAAACTAAATATTGGCACAGCCACTATTATAGAAAAGCTTGAGAGTAAGGGGCTTCAAGTCGACAACAATCCAAATGCAAAACTAAGTTATGAACACCTTCAATTTTTAGCCAAGGAGTTCAATGAGCCTTCTTTGCTTGGAGATGACCGACCAGCATCAACAAAAGCTTCATCTGATGAGGTGCTTTATTTTAGAGGTGAGGAAACACCAACCTCTGTAGCTCCAACCAAAGTTGACAAGGAACCTGAGTATATCCGTATGGGCAATCCGCTTGGTGGCCCAAAAGTTATTGGTAAAATTGACCTGAACGCTCGTTCTGGCTCAAAGCCTACGGTTGATAAGAAAAAAGAGAATAGTGAGGAAGTTGCACAAGTAACACCTCCTATCGAAAAGGTTATCCCTCAGGAAAAGGAAATTGTAGCACCCGTTAGTTCACCAGAAACGCAAGCGGTACAAGCAGAGACGCCTGCGAGTAAAACGGAAGAAAAAACTACGTCGGTTATTACAACAAACGTCAGCGAAAAAACGGCTGAGGTTCCCCCAAAAGTTGATTCATCGAAAGACAACTTAGCGGAAAAAGTAGAACCGAAAATTACGAAGAAAGAAGAACCCATAGCGAAAGCGAATGAGGAGCCAATACAAACTGTAAAAGAAGAAAAAGCGGTAACACCTCTTGTAACCGAGCAGAAAACGCCTATTGAGGTCGTGGTATCTAAAGATGCTACAACAGAAAAGGCTCCTGCAAATTCGAATACAACAGACCAACCAATTGCAAGCACTACTACTCCATCCGTGAAGTCCGAACAAAAGTCAACAACTACTCTTTCTGACACCCCAGAATCAGTTGAAAAGGCAGCAGAGTCTCTGCCATCAGAGCTTATCATAGCCAAGGGTGAAAAACTTCAAGGTTTGAAGGTATTAGGTAAAATTGAACTTCCTGTTGAGAGAAGTAAATCGACACCTGAAAGCAGAGAGGATAAACGGAAGAAAAAGCGGAAACGCGTTCTGAAGAAGGGCGAAAAGGTCAATGAGCCAGCTGGTTCATCAACAGGAGGACAAAGCAGACCTCCTCAAACGCCAAGAGGTGACGGTCAGACATCAAACCCAACTACGTCAAATACGTCTGGGAATAATTCGAATACCTCAAACTCAGGACAACGTCCGCACGCACAAAACAGCAACCAGACGAATTCAAATAGCTCATCCAGACCAGATTACAGAAGACCTGCTGCTACTGGTGGTAATACAGGTGCACCTTCAAGTAATGCGTCTTCCAATTCGAATGCAAATGCAAAGAAAAAAACAGGGAATGGGCGAAGAGAAGCGGTCAAGGATAGTGATGTAAAAGACAACATCAAGCAAACTATGGCCCGAATGAATACCAAAGGGCCTGATTTTGGTGCAAAACAACGAAGAGACAGACGACGTAGCCGTGCTGAAATGGAAGAGGCACAAAACCTCAGAGATTTAGAAAACGTACCAACGTTAAAAGTGACTGAGTTCATTTCTGCTTCAGATTTAGCTTCTTTAATGGATGTGAGCGTAAATGAGGTTATCTCTACTTGTATGAGTATGGGGATGTTCGTTTCGATCAACCAGCGTTTAGATGCTGAGGCTATTCAAATGATTGCTTTGGAATTTGACTTTGAAGTAGAATTCATCTCAGCAGAGGAAGAATTGCAATCAGATAATCTAGAAACAGAAGACGATCCAGCGAACCTTCAGCACCGTGCACCTATTGTTACTATCATGGGACACGTAGACCACGGTAAAACCTCTTTACTTGACTACATTCGTAGAACAAAGGTTGCTTCAGGAGAAGCAGGAGGAATCACACAGCACATTGGTGCATACTCCGTGGAAATGCAGGAAGGAAATAATAAGGGTAAACGTATCACCTTCCTAGATACACCGGGTCACGAAGCCTTTACAGCGATGCGTGCTCGTGGTGCAAAAGTAACTGACGTTGTAATCATTGTTATCTCAGCAGATGACAGTGTCATGCCACAGACAAGAGAAGCAATCAACCACGCGCAGAACGCAGGTGTTCCGATTGTATTCGCTATCAATAAAATTGACAAACCAGGTGCAAATCCTCAGAAAATCAGAGAGGATTTAGCAAAAGAAAATATACTCGTTGAAAGCTGGGGTGGAAAATACCAAGAGCAAGAAGTTTCTGCTAAATCAGGAATTGGTATTGACGAACTACTTGATAAGGTTCTGTTAGAAGCGGAATTACTCGAACTAACAGCCAATCCGAATAGAGAAGCAGCAGGAACGGTAGTTGAGGCTTCACTCGACAAAGGTCGTGGATATGTATCAACTATTCTTGTTCAAAACGGAACAATTAAAGTAGGTGACATTATCTTGGCGGGGCAATATTTTGGACGTGTTCGAGCAATGGTTAATGATCTTGGGCAACGTATCAAGACAGCTGGACCTGCTATACCCGTTCAGATTTTAGGTCTTCCAGGGGCTCCACAAGCGGGTGATAAGTTCAATATTATGGAATCTGAACGCGAAGCAAGAGAGATTGCTAACAAACGTGAGCAGATTATTCGTGAACAAAGCATTCGTGCCAAGAAACACATTACACTTGATGAGATTGGTCGTAGAAAGGCTATCGGTGCATTCCATGAACTGAATGTTATCATCAAAGGGGACTTCGATGGTTCGGTTGAAGCACTTTCTGACTCATTACTAAAGCTTGCAACTCAAGAGGTACAAGTACGAATTATCCACAAAGCAGTAGGGCAAATCTCGGAGTCAGATGTACTCCTAGCAACAGCTGCAGATGCAATTATTATTGGTTTCCAAGTAAGACCATCCAATAACGCACGGAAAATTGCAGAACAAGAACAGATTGAAATCAGATTGTACTCTATTATCTATGATGCGATTGATGAAATCAAGTTAGCAATGGAAGGGTTACTCGCACCGAAACAAGAAGAGGTAACACTTGGTAATATTGAAATCCGAGAGGTATTCAAAATATCTAAAATTGGAACAGTTGCCGGTTGTTATGTACTCAATGGTTCTGTCAAGAGAAATAACAAAATTCGAATTATCCGTGAAGGTATCGTAGTACATGAAGGCGAGATTAGTCAATTGAAACGTTTCAAAGACGATGTTGCTGAAGTAAGAACCGGTTATGAATGTGGTTTAAGTATCAAAAACTACAACGACATACAAATTGGCGATATCTTAGAAAGTTTCGAAATACGTGAAATTAAGAGAACGCTTTAAGCATATTTCTATCAAACAACTAAGAAAGGAGGCAAATGCCTCCTTTCTTAGTTTTAAACCTACACATCTTGGATGAGATATTATTGAAAAAAAGAAATAAATCAATAATTTTGTTTGGATGATACCTATTCAGCTATTGTCTTCAAACAACCAACGGAATGATTGACCAACTTATTCAAGCATACTGCGATAACCATACGACGCAAGAAACTGGTTTATTAGCGGAGCTTAACCGAGAAACACATGCTAAGGTACTACAGCCTAGAATGCTTTCAGGACATTTCCAAGGACGGTTCTTGTCCCTGTTAAGTAAACTAGCCAGACCGTCCCTTATTTTAGAGATAGGTACCTTTACAGGGTATTCAGCGTTGTGTTTGGCAGAAGGACTTGTACCAGGAGGGCGACTGATTACCATCGATGTAAACGAAGAGTTAGAGCAATTCACACGAAATTACTTTAACAAAAGTCCTTATGCGCAACAAATTGACTACATCATTGGTAACGCGCGCGATATCATCCCCACCTTAACCGACTTACGGATTGACCTAGTCTTCATAGACGCAGATAAGCAAAGCTACCAACAATACTATGATTTAGTAAAACCACTGATGAACAAAGGAGGATTAATCATAGCTGATAATATACTTTGGGACGGAAAAGTACCAGACCCGCAGTATAAAGATAAAAAAACTACTCATTTACGTGATTTCAATCTAAACGCACATACAGATTCCCAAACAGAAAATATCCTACTACCCATTCGGGATGGTTTGATGATTTCAAGAATAATTTAAATTATGAGAAAAGTACAAAAAACACTCTACTTGCTGCTTTGCTATCTTCTAGTTATCACAGCTCAGGCACAAATTACGTATCCAATTCCAGAGGTAGGCCGAACCTTCCAATTTGCAGATGTGACGATAAATCTGACAGTTAGAGCACAACAAATGGTTAATGCAGAAATCAGGAACTTGCTATTACCCCAAGGTGCTTATTTAGACCAAAAACTCGAGCGAATGCAGTTGTACTTCCCTCATATTTCGAAGAATCTAAAAGCGCAAGGCATTCCTGATGATTTCAAATATGTACCTGTATTAGAAAGTTCTTTGTTACCTGAAGCTATTTCTACATCCAACGCTGTTGGTTTTTGGCAATTCAAATCTGTTACAGCCAAAGAAGTCGGTATTACTATAAATACCTACGTTGATGAGAGAAAGCACATCATTTCTTCAACGAATGGAGCAGCGAATTACTTCAAAAGAAACTATGAAGTGTACAAGAATTGGGTCTCTTCCGCTCTGTCCTTTTATTGGGGAACAACAGGAGTTGCGAAATTTTTACCTAGTACTTGGCCCAATGCAAAAGAAATTGAATTTGATGAAAATACAGATAGATATCTTATCAAATTAATTGCACACAAAGCAGCATACGAACATCGGTTGAATCGAATTCCTGATTCAAATTACAGCTTATACCTATATCCTACCTCAAGCAAATCCCTGACAGAAATCGCGACAGGTCTATTACTGGATGAGCAACAGTTGGTTAAATACAATCAATGGTTAAATGTGAATCAAATTCCATCAGATAAGATGTACGAAGTGGCTATTTTAAGCTCTTATCAAGATTTAGCACGAATCAAGTCGCGAGGAGATGAATTAAACAAAGGGTTATTAAGAAGTGCTGGTTATCCAATATTAGCCCGAAAAACACCAACAAATGTTGAAGAAGGAACGCCAATTTTTTATGAAATAAATGGTAGGAAAGGAATTTTAGCCACACCGGGAGATGAAGTAGCTCAACTTGCTAGAAAAGCAAAAGTGAGTATCAAGTCTTTTCTACGGTTCAATGATATGAGTGAACGCGACATGGTTAAAGAGGGTAATGTGTACTATTTGCAAATGAAAAGTAAAAAAGGACCTATCGCTTATCATACCGTTTTAGAAAATCAAACTTTGTGGGATATAGCTCAGATTTATGGTGTGCAGCTGAAAAGTCTTAAGAAGTACAATCGACTCACATCTGTATTGTATCTTCAGAAAGGAAGAGTACTTTATCTAAAAACCACAAGACCGAAAAAGAAACCGATTGAAATCATCGAAGACCAAGATGATTTAATCACCCCTCCTACACAAAATCTCCCATTGATTAAACAGATGGAAACAGTTGAGGTAGCACAGCCAAAAGTAGAGATTCCTAAAAAAGACTCGGCTGCAAACGTACAACCAATCTTTACTGATGATGAAGAAGATTACATTATTGTGGATCCTGTCATCATTGAAAACATAAAACCAGTAACTACACCTGCTAGTACTACGAATGTGAGTAGTAAAGAACCAGTAAAAGTGGAGAAAAAACAACCCACAAATACAGTCATACCCACCGTTAAAACTGGAACAATCCATATCGTAGGTCAGAAAGAAACTCTTTACAGTATTTCCAAAAAATACAATACGACAGTTGAAAAAATAAAAGAATGGAATAATCTATCAAGTACCACACTCCAGTATGGTCAAGAATTACTCGTAAGTGAGCCCAATATTTCGTCCCTCAAACCCATTTCTACAGAGGAAGTTGCGAAGACATCAGGTTCTAATCTACAAATACATGAAGTTGCGCCTTCTGAAACGCTCTATAGTATTTCGAAGCGATATGGAATGAGTGTGACAGAAATACAGCAGCTAAATGGCTTAACTGACAATACAATTGCCGTTGGACAAGTACTCAGGGTGTCAAAAGGTAATGTAGAAACACCACAAACAAAATCTAACGCAACAAAACACGTAGTAAAGGCCGGTGAGACCTTATTTAGTATTTCAAAAAAATATGGCGTAAGTATAAAACAAATTCAAGACTTAAATCAACTGAACGGCAATTCGATTCCTCTTGGAAAAGAATTAATCATAAAAAAATAAAAATGATACTCATAGAAGATACATGTATAAGTGATGATATCGCAGACAAACTATTTGTCTGCGATATTGAAAAATGCAAAGGTGCCTGTTGTGTGGAAGGAGACTTAGGCGCTCCTTTGGAGGATGTTGAGCTGCCAATTATGCATGACATTTATGAAAAAGTAAAGCCTTATTTAACAAAGGAAGGTATTGCTGCAATTGAAGAGCAAGGTGTGTATATTCAGGACTTTGAAGGAGATTACTCCACACCAACAATTGATGGTAGAGAATGTGCGTATGCATTATATGATGAAAAAGGTCATTTGAAATGTGGCATTGAGTTAGCGTACAATGACGGAGTAATTGACTTTAAAAAACCAATATCTTGCCATTTATACCCAATACGAATCACGAAATATGAACAATTTCATGCCTTGAATTACGACCGCTGGAGTATTTGTTCTCCTGCTTGTTCTTTAGGTGAAGAACTCGGCGTACCTGTATACCAATTTTTAAAAGAACCGCTCACTCGGGCATATGGAGAAGAATGGTACAAACAACTTGAAGAAGAAATTCGTGATAGAAACAGACAATAAGTTTAGCGCCATATACGAAGTTGTACGTTTGATACCCAAGGGTCGTGTATGCACGTATGGAGCGATTGCCGCTTATCTTGGTAACAAAAGAGGAGCCCGACTAGTTGGTTGGGCTCTCAATGTTTGTCATGCAATGCCGGATATTCCAGCGCATCGTGTTGTCAATGCTCATGGAATCTTAACAGGTAAGCATTTTTTTGCAACGCCAACTCTCATGCAGGAGCTCTTGGAATCAGAGGGTATAAAAATCTGTAAAGACCAAGTAGTGGCTTTCAAAACTCATTTTTGGGACCCAGCAGAAGAGTTAGCTTTATAAATTTACTTGTTCTTACGGCAAGCATCACTGCAATAAATAACTTCATCCCAAACTTTTTCCCATTTTTTTCGCCAAGAAAAAGGTCTATTACATACAGGACAAACTTTAGATGGGAAGTTTTCTTTCTTTTTCATTTTCATGTTTTTTTAACTTTTTTGCCTAAAAAAAGTTTGTAAAGAGAAGAAATCAATTCAGATGAATACATTAACACCAGAGGAAATTGACCGCATTATTGGCATGGCTTGGGAAGATAGAACCCCTTTTGAAGCTATCAAATGGCAGTTTGGACTGTCTGAAAAGCAAGTAATTGAGCTCATGCGAAGAGAGATGAAACCCACATCTTGGAAACTTTGGCGTGCGCGCGTGCAAGGTAGAGCCACTAAACATATAAAGAAAAGTGCTGTTGACGATTTTCGGCATAAATGTAGCCGGCAACGCACCATCTCACACAATAAAGTATCCAAAAGGATATAAAACTTTTGCGAATAAATAAGAATCATTCAAAAAGATTCAATCAATCAATTAACTTTGTGCCAAATTATATTTCGAAAACATCAACATAATTAAAATGGCAGTTCCCAAGTTAGATCAGATTGATCATAAATTATTGGAAATACTTCAAGGAAATGGTAAAATAACAAATGCACAGCTTTCCAAAGACATTGGTTTATCTCCAGCTCCTACCTTAGAAAGGGTGAAGAAACTAGAAACAAGTGGAATCATAGAAAGCTATCATGCACATATTGATCGTGAAAAAGTAGGTTTGGGTGTCATGACATTCGTTCAAGTTACTTTGAATGGCCACCGGAAGTCAGTTACTGATTTATTTGTGAGCACTATTGAACAAGTTCCTGAAATTATCGAATGTCACCACGTAACGGGCTCGTGCGACTTTTTACTAAAAGTCATTGCAAAAGACATTGGTTCGTACCAAAAACTAATCATGGAAACCATCAACGAAATTGAAGTAGTTGCAAGTACACAAACAATGGTTATTCTATCTACATTCAAGAATAGTAAAGTTCTTCCAATCCCTTGAAAACAAAAAAGCTCCAAACGGAGCTTTTTTGTTTTATACTTTCCATTTACTTACTCTTCTTCGGGCCTTTCACAGGTTTTGTTTTTTTCTCTAATTCCTTTAGCGCCTCTTTAGCTCTAACATAGTATACAGATTTCTTCTCAGCCTCCGAAATGACTCTCTCATAATGCTGTCTTGCGCCGACCCAATCCTGGCGTTCTTCATCTAAACCACCTAAAGCCATGTGTGCTGCCAATGCATAACCTGAATCTTCTGACTTATTCAACAAAGAATATCGTATTGTGTCTTGATAGTAAACACGTGCCTGTATTTTATTCCAACGATACTTTTCATTGATAAATCCTAAAATATAACTAGCATATCGACCATCTGTTGGTCCATATCCATACGACTGTGCTTGTACACGAGCTAATAATTCATTGGCGTAACGTTCCGCCTCATCAAATTGAGACAATACAAAAGACTCACGTGCAGCAAATCGATGAAAGAAAGCATTATTCGGATACAACGAATGCATCGTTCTAGCCATAATTAATGCCTTTGTATGTTGCCCTTCCATAGAATAAATTTGAACCAAGAAATACCTAGCTTCCATTCGTGTATAAAAAGCATTGTTTGCTACATTTTCTAACTGCTTGATTCCTAATTTTTTATCTCCTTTCTTGAAAAAAGTCAACAACGGTTTTAAAGAAGGGTAGGTCTCATGAATCAATTTTGAATAATAATTATAAAGTCCATCTCCGAAAATCAATTCTGGATTGATTTGTACTTCTCCTCTACTTCGATCCAAATATTTCATGGCTTGTTTGCCAGCCCATGCTGCTTTTACCCATTTTTCTCGTTCAGAATATAAACGTCCTTTGAACGCATACGCAGCTGCCAAGAAAAAAGCGGCCTCTTTATCACGTGAATCTTCATCATATAAATCCTCCGCTTTTTTAATCGCTAAATCCATATAATTATGACATGTTTCATCATAGCGCGTGACATTTAAGTCAGGAACAATCTTCCACCATTCATTTAATCCCAATAAAAAATGGCCAATTGGGTGGTTAGGGTATTTAACAGTCAACCATTTAAAGTCTTTTTCAGCCTCATAGAAATTAAAATTATACATATTATTAATCGCGTCATTTGTGCCTAGTTGTATGGCACGGTCAGATAGCAACATCTGCCTTGGGGTTTCAGGCTCTTTATTTGAGAAAAAATTAAAAACTTGAGCCGAAGACGTCGTTGGCACAGAATAAATACTCAGAAATAGCCAGAAAATAATTTGAATGCGATTACTTGTCATGTTTAAAATAAATATTTTGAGGAAAAACGCTGGATTCCACTACAAAGTTGAGTTAATTATTCATTTTATTCATGCAAATACCTCATTTATACCTTGAAAAATCAGCTCTAATTTTATACATTGAATAAATTTTTGGAAATTATAATCCAAATGTTCCCGAAACGCGTTTATTGGTTACGCATAACAATAGACCCAAGATTGAATAAAGAAACGGCAATACTCCTTTTTGCTCTTGACCCTTCCGATGAAATCAAGAGAAAGTCACTTACTCCGACGAAGAATAAGAGGCTAAATCGCCGTATTTTTACTAGATTAAATGCAAAAGCACTTGGCGTTGCTAAATCCACCCAACTTCCTGTTTTTCTATCCCGAGAAATCCCTCATTCAGGGAGAAACTTCGGCGAAAAAATAAGCGTATGCGCCTCGTATATCTTTGGATTAGGTTACGAAAGGCTTATTTTGATTGGAAACGATTGTCCTTCTCTATCACGTGACTTGATTTTAGATGCCAACAAGCAATTAGAACGTCATGCACACGTTGTTGGACCAGATGAGCGTGGTGGAACTTATCTTATCGGTTTACACGCAAAGGATTTCAACCAGGAATCCTTTAAAAAACTTCAATGGGAATCTAACTCTTTCTTCGCAAGCTATATACAATTTACGAACGACGCTGCGTTCCGACTTTCATTGCTTTCTGACTTACATTCCTTTCGAGATGTACTAACCTATGAGCCCACGGTTCTGTTAGTACGTCTCATAAAGGAGTGGATTTTAGCTTATCCTACTTGTTTAATTACTAACCTCATAAGGATTTACACAAATCCTGTATTTTACTCTACGAAGCAACTTCGCGCCCCCCCTTCTTCTGTTTTTTTAGCTGCCTAAATTGTGTTTCTCTTATCTTGTACAAGATAAGCAGGCACTCTTGTTGTACTTATCTAAAAAAACACGTATGAACCCTGTAAAAAGTCTTAAAGCTCAAAAAAAAGCATTAGGTGAATCTGCTTTTCAACTTCAAGTATTAAATGATACTGAGAAACTGGGTAGAGTTCTACCTACATTTTCTTCTTACTTGGAGGTAGAAAACCTTTTTCCTCTCAAACCAAAATCAGTTGACATTTTTCAAATCAATGTAGGAAAAATGTGTAATCAAGTTTGTACGCATTGCCACGTTGATGCTGGGCCAGACCGCAAGGAAATAATGACGCGCGAAACGATGCAACATTGTTTAAATGCACTAGCAAAATACCCTTTCAAATCCATTGATTTAACAGGTGGAGCACCAGAAATGAATCCAGATTTTCGCTGGTTTATTGAAGAAATTCGGAAGATAAGCCAAGATGTTCAAATCCTTGTACGTTGTAATCTTACTATCATTGTAGCGAATAAAAAGTATAATGATTTACCAGACTTTTTCAAAAAACATCGCATTGAAGTAGTATCCTCTCTGCCCTTCTATTCGGCAAGTCGTACAGATGCCCAACGTGGTGACGGTGTTTTTGAGGATTCCATCAAAGCGTTGCAAATGCTGAATGCCGTTGGATATGGAATCGAAGGAAGCGATCTAACGCTCAACTTGGTTTATAACCCCGCAGGTGCCTTTTTGCCCTCCGGACAAGCTGGACTAGAGCGTGAGTTTAAACGTTCATTGAAAAATAAATTCAATATTGACTTCAATCAGCTTTTCTGCATCACAAATATTCCGATTAGTCGCTATCTAGACTACTTAATCGTCAGCGGCAATTTTGGCGATTATATGGAGAAATTGGTACAAGCTTACAACCCTGAAGCCGCGCACGAAGTCATGTGTCGCTCCACAGTTTCTATTAGTTGGGACGGTTATTTGTACGATTGCGACTTCAATCAAATGCTTGAGCTAAAGGTAGCTACAAACGAAACAAGCCAACATATAAGCGCATTTGACTACGATGCACTCATGCAACGCGAAATTTTCGTGAATCAACACTGCTTTGGTTGCACAGCAAGCTCAGGAAGTTCCTGCCGAGGAGAAGTAGCCCAAACTTCATCTGTAAATGCTTGATAATTAGCCCAAATCATTTAAATTAACATACGAATGAAACAAAAATACTTTTTGTTGTGCTTTGTCACGACCCTACTTTTCTGTGCACCTTGGATTAGCTTTGCACAGGAATCTCAGATTATCGGAAAAGTGATAGACAGCCAAACAAAAGAGCCTGTAGTTGGTGTCAATATTACGACTTCCGTTCAACAAAAAACAATCGGTACACAAACAAATGCAGACGGCTTGTTCCGATTGAATATTCCCAAAGAAGTCAAAAAAATTAAAATCTCTTCTGTTGGCTACACCGCACAAGAAGTTCTTATTTCTTTTGCCTCCCCGATGCTCATCGAATTAGAACCAGGAGCCATATTAAGCGAAATTGTCGTGACTGCACTCGGGTTAGAGCGTGACTCCAAAAGTTTGGGTTATGCTGTTCAGCAGGTCAATTCGAAAGAAATCAGCCAGGTAAAATCAGCGAATTTCTTAGATAATCTGGCTGGACGCGTAGCGGGTGTCACAATTACATCAGGTTCTACAGGAGTTGGTTCAAGTTCCCGGATTTCTATTCGTGGAGAGGCTTCTTTTACAAATACATCGCCCTTATTTGTCGTAGATGGTATTCCCATTAATAACAGTACTGTCGTAAACAATGTAAATGACGATGCCAATGGCTTTATGGAAGTCGATTTCGGAAATGGTGCGATGGAGGTAAATCCAGATGATATTGAATCTGTAACCGTCTTGAAAGGGCCCACTGCCGCTGCCTTGTATGGTACGCGCGCTTCCAACGGAGCTATCTTGATAAAAACAAAGACAGGTGGTGCAAAAAAAGGAATCGGTGTGCAAGTCAATAGCACCATTTACGGGGAGACACCTTTTCAACTTCCACAATTTCAAAACGAATATGGCTTAGGAAACAGTGGTAGATATGCTTTCAAGGATGGATTAGGTGGAGGTATTAATGACAACATTACATATAGTTTTGGGCCGAGATTAGGTGCAGGTCTTTCGCTTCCTCAATACGATAGTCCGGTAACTTTGGCAAATGGAACGGTTGTTCGGGCTGGAGATGTAGCTGTTCATGGAGGTTTGCCTATTACTCCAACGCCATTTGTTGCTTATCCAACTAATCTTCGTGATTTTTATCAAACAGGTAGAACCTTCATCAATAATGTAGCTATTTCAGCGGGGACAGAGAAAAGCCAATTTCGTCTTTCTTTAACAGACTTGGACAGTAAATCGTACATTCCGGGTGTAGATTTGAATCGTAGAACGGTCGCTTCCTCGATGCAATTTGCACCGACAGATAAATGGACAATCACG
>JBKBRQ010000070.1:0-9584 GCA_046292055.1 Spirosomataceae bacterium
ACGATAATCCCTTCGTTATTTGAATAATTGGCAGAAACAAAATATTGAGTATTGTCTGAACCACCACTTACAGAAACATTATTATCTGTTCCAAAAGCTTGACGGAAAATTTGGTCTTGGTAATCGTAGCGAGTAACATCTACGATATTACTTGCCAAATTAGTTGTTACTCCGTCCCGTACAATTCCTACAACGGTAGTTCCCGGATTTGCCGCAATGGCAGCTGGAGCTACACCAAAAATAGTATGAAGACGTAAGCCCGGGAATCCAAATTGTTTTCCGTACGTACTAAATGGCATTTTTTTACGAAGCTCTGAGGTCGTAGCACTGGATGTAAAATTAATTCTAGGTGCACCAGATTTTCCTTTTTTCGTTGTAACGATTACGACACCATTGGCTGCTCGTGAACCATACTGTGCTGCTGCCGCCGCTCCATTGATGATATTGATGCTCTCAATATCTGCGGGGTTAAGGTCTGCTAGACGGTTTGTTCCGACAACAGCAGAACCGATTTGATTGGAAAGTGCTGTTTGTGAAACGTTTACTGAATTATTACTTGCAATGACTCCATCAATAACATAGAGTGGGTCTGAGCTACCTTGCAAGGATTTTACCCCACGAAGACGAATCGTTACACCGCCTGAAGGGTCTCCAGAGTTTTGTGTAATTTGTGCACCTGGCACTTTCCCTTGTAGAGAGGAAACCAAGTTAGGTGTTCCAGCATTGCTAATTTGGTCTGATTTTATGGAAGAGATGGCATTTCCAAGCTGTCTTCTTGACTCTTTGACAGTTGAACCAACTACTATGACTTCGTCTAAACTCATGACATCGTTCTTTAACTCGAAATTCACAGTTAAAGTTGAGGCACTCCCTAAGTCGATTTTTTTCGTTTGCGTGGCGTAGCTAATGGCAGATGCAACGAGTGTGTAAGCACCTGGTTTGTTACTTAAACGTAACGTGTACTGGCCGTCAGCATCTGTGGAGGTAGCTGAAGTCGTACCTTGCAAAGAAATTGTTACACCAGGAATTCCACCGGAAGCATCACTCACTTTTCCCGTAAGGGTGTAGCTTTGTTGGGCAAATACCTGGGTTGAAAACATCAGTAGGAAAGCCACGAGGCTTCCATACAAAGCCGACAGACGGGCATTTGTTTTCTTTTTGGGATTCATTTTCATACATTTACTAGGTTTAGATTAAGTTGCAATTTTATTAAAAAGTATGCATTACTTCCTAATTTTTTTTATAAATGGTCTTGCATTAATGCAAAAGTATTGGAAAAGCAGCGGCGTATAAAAAGGGTTGAGTGTAAGATTTTGGAATCAATCCGCCAACGGAACAAAAATCTTTCCTTACTTTGTAGTTCAAAAATCTATTCATTCTTCTGTAAACAGTTCATTTTTTGTTTCTAGAGGAAGGCAGATGTTTGTATTTATTATTTACTAATTCATAAAAAGTATGATTATTTCTCCTCGAGTACGCGGTTTTATCTGTTTAACAGCACATCCAGACGGCTGCGCGGCGCATGTCCAAAAGCAAATTGATTATGTAAAACAAAAAGGGTCGATTGATGGTCCTAAAAAAGTTTTGGTCATTGGTGCCTCAACTGGTTTTGGATTGGCTTCACGCATCACAAGTGCTTTTGGTTCGGGAGCAGCTACTATCGGTGTTTTTTTTGAAAAACCTTCTTCTCCAGGTAAAACAGGTTCTGCTGGTTGGTATAATTCAGCCGCATTTGAGAAAAGAGCCCACGAAGCAGGGTTATACGCGAAAAGTATCAACGGAGATGCTTTTTCTGATGAAATTAAACAAAAAACAATTGAATTAATCAAAGCAGATCTAGGTCAAATTGATTTAGTGATATACAGTGTGGCGTCTCCAAGACGTGTACATCCTAAAACAGGGGTGACGCACAATTCTGTACTGAAACCAATCGGTCAAGTTTTTAGTAACAAAACAGTGGATTTTCACACAGGAAATGTTTCACAGGTAACCATTGAACCGTGTAATCAAGAAGATATCGACAATACCGTGACGGTCATGGGCGGGGAAGATTGGCAGTTTTGGATGCAAGACTTGCAAGCGGCTGGTGTCTTAGCAGAAGGTGTGAAAACCGTTGCTTATTCATACATAGGACCTGCTTTAACAGAAGCCGTTTATAGAAAAGGTACTATTGGTCGTGCAAAAGACCATTTGGAAGCATCGGCTGAGACTATCACGGCTCAGTTAGCTTCTTTACAAGGAAAAGCGATTGTTTCTGTGAACAAAGCATTGGTAACACAAGCTAGTTCGGCGATTCCTGTTATTCCTTTGTATATTTCTCTGCTATACAAAGTTATGAAAGAAAAAGGTTTACATGAAGGGTGTATCGAACAGATTCAACGATTGTATGCAGAAAGACTTTATACACAAGGAGAAATCCCAACAGACGAACAAGGTAGAATTCGTATCGATGATTGGGAAATGAGAGAAGATGTGCAAGCAGAAGTGGCAATGCTTTGGGAACAAGCAACTACAGAGAGTCTTCCAATACTTGGTGATTTAGCAGGATATCGTTCAGACTTTTACCAACTGTTTGGTTTTGAGTGGGATGGTGTAAATTATGAAGCTGAAACCGCTGAAGACGTACAGGTCCCTGGTTTAGTATAATTCATAAAAAGACCCCCACACGCCAAAGGTATGTGGGGGTTTGAACTTAACCTAAACTAAACCGAGATGATGTATCTATCAAATCAAGTTGCAAAACTCGTAGTTTTTTACAGTTATTTGTTGGAATAACTGGTTATCTATTCATTAACAATTACCTTTCATTCATCAAGCCTAAAAACAATGCAAATTCATGTTCTTCAAACGGGTTATTTTAAATTAGATGGTGGGGCGATGTTTGGGGTTGTTCCCAAAACAATCTGGCAAAAACAAATCCCTGCAGATGAAAACAACCTCTGTAATTGGCAAATGCGTTGCTTATTGGTCAATACTGGCAAGCGACTCATTCTCATTGATACGGGAATGGGAGATAAGCAACCCGACAAATGGCTAAATTTTTACCAACGTTCACAGACTTTCCCACTTAGAAAGGCCATTATGGAGGCTGGATATAGCCCCAATGAAGTGACTGATGTAATTCTCTCTCATCTTCATTTTGACCATTGTGGAGGGGCTGTACAATGGACTGACGATCGAAGTTCATTTGAATTGGCTTGCCCAAATGCAAAATATTGGACACATAGTGCTCATTATGCCTCCGCTATCAAGCCCAATGCACGTGAAAAAGCTACATTTTTAACTGAAAACATTCAACCTATTGTTGATGCAGGCCAGCTTTTTTTTGTTGATGAAGTAGAAAATCCGTGGGGGGAACAAATGGAATATCTTTTGGCTGATGGACATACAGAGAAAATGATTATGCCGCTTATTTCGTATCGGAATAAGTCCATTCTGTTCATCGCAGATACAATTCCTTCGCATGCACACATTCATGTACCTTACGTGATGGGGTATGATATTCGACCTATTCAAACTATGTTGGAAAAAGACTTACTATTGCAAAGAATTGTCCGTGAAGAACTAATTATTTGTTTTGATCATGATCCTGTACACGACATGGCGACGGTTCAATTAACAGAAAAAGGGTATCGTGCGAAAGATTTGGGTGATTTTAGACACTTTTTCGGGGTGTAATCGTTAAAATTGGGTAAAAGGTGTTCGATTATTAATTCAAACAACGATGAAAATAGGTTTTGTACTTTCGGGAGGAGGTGCGAGAGGTTTTGCCCATTTGGGTGCAATCAAAGCATTGGAAGAGGAGGGAATTCGTCCTGATTGTATTTCGGGTACAAGTGCCGGTGCGCTTGTAGGTGGTTTGTTATCAGCTGGTTATAGTCCAGATTATATCTTTGATCTTATATTAGCAAAGGGGATTCGGAATTATTTGAAATTGGCGTTTAATCGGTTTGGCCTTTTTTCGTTTTCGAAAGTGAACGAACTCTTGCATGAATATATTCCGCATAACCAATTTGAAAAACTACAAATTCCGTTGACTGTTTGTGCCACTAATTTGTCAGATGGGAAGGTTGACTATTTCTCTTCAGGTGAATTAATAACTCCTATTTTAGCTTCGTGTTGTTTGCCAGGTATTTTTGAACCCATACAAATGGGAAATAAGACATACATTGACGGAGGAGTTTTGAACAATTTACCGGTCGAGCCCCTGCAAGGAAAATGTGACTTTTTGGTGGGAATTAACGTTACGCCTGTGGGAAGTGAGCTTCCGTTGGCTTCAGCTAAAGATATCTTAATGAAAAGTTTTTATTTGGCTGTTAGTAAGCAATCCAATGATAAATTACTACAATGTGATGTAGCGATTGAACCGACGGAAATTATTCAGTATGATGGGCTTAGCTTAGCCAAAGCAAAAGAAATTTTTGAGTTAGGGTATCGGTATGGTCAAGCGGCAATCCCTTCTTTCTCAAGTATGTATAAATAAAAGGATATGTCTCGATTTAAGTATGTATGTTTTTTAATTTTTTTTGGATTAAGTGGTTGTTCTCAGTTTAGCAATAGTCCTACAAGTAAAGCGTGGCATGGCTTGAACGCCAAATACAATGCGTATCTATTGGCAAAGCAAAACATGGATTTTGCCCAGCAAGTTCTTGAAGATACACTCATTGAAGATTATGCGAAGCTTTTACCGATTTTCTTTCCTGCAGATTCTGTGACGACAAGTCCCGTTAAAAAACATTACGATGTAGCTACTAAAATGACCTCGTTGGTCGCTGAAAGGCACTCAAATACACGTTTTCTATACCCATCTTATTTACTCTTGGCTGAGGCACGTTTACAAAAGGGATTACATGCAGATGCTATTGATGTGTATAAATATGTGAATGGTTTAACCGAGAATACAAGTATTCAGCAAAAGGCACTAATTGGTTTGTTCCGTGCCTACATTGAAGCAAATGACCTGAACACTGCGCGACAAGTGTCTGAGATTCTTAAAAAAAGCGCACTCTCAAAAGATAATTTACTAGAATATCTCCTCACGGAAGCCTATTTCCAACAAAAGCAAGGACAAATCGCCGTGTCTGTTGCCTTATTAGACGAAGTTTTTCCATTACTTCCAAAATCTTTCCAAAAAGGGCGATTATTGTATATTTCCGGGCAAATGTATGAATCACTCGGTCGGACGGATTTGGCCTACACCCGATTCGCAGAAATTGCTAGAATGCCGGTCCCGTATGCTATGCGTTTTCAAGCGAATGTCAATGCCATGATTTACGGGAAGGACAGAAATAATTCCATTCAGAAAAATATTGAAAAATTGGTTTCAGACCGGCGGAATGAAACCGTAAAAGACCAAGTATATTATAAATTAGGCGAATTGGCTGAGAATGAAGAAGATTGGTCAAAAGCGCTAGATTATTATAAAAAGTCAGTGGCTTTTTCTGTTTCAGATGAGAACCAAAAGGGTATGTCCTATGTAGCTATTGCTGATTTATTGTTTGATGAATGGCAAGACTATCCACAGGCAAAAAAATACTATGACAGCGCCTTAGTGGTTCTTTCTCCTCAAAGTCCTTCGTATGCATCCTTGGTCTCGAAGTCAAAATCATTGGAAGAGGCTGTTCGATTTATCACGGTTATGAGCGGGAAGATAGTTTGCAGCGTTTGGCATCATATCCAGTAACGCAAGTTGATGAGATTGTACGGAAAATGATTGAAGCTGAATTAAAAGAAAAAGAAGCCAAAAAAATAGCTAATCCATCCGGAAATGTACCTAAAAATGGGGTTCGTTTTGCATTGATTGACCCCGTTCAGATGGCAAAAGATAAAATGACATTTATCGGAATTTGGGGCTCTCGTGCATTGGAAGATAATTGGCGAAGAAAGGACAAAGATATGGGAGGGATTAGTTTTCAAATTAAAAAGGATACAGTAGGGCCTGCTACATTTGCCCGTTCCTTGCAGTTGCCTTCCTTAGAAAGAAGTGCAAAAGAAACAGAATTAATGGCATTGTATGCAGGACGTCGCCAAGAATTAGAACGAAGTTTACCCAAAACACCAGAGCAATTGGCAGCAAGCAAGCAAAAGCAAGAGGAAGCTTATTACCAATTGGGTAAAATTTATCGATTCCAGTTCAACGAACTTGCTTTGGCGCGGGAAGTATTTGAAGAGCACTTAGCACTATTTCCTGAATCAATTCATGAGGCCGAGGTACTGTATTTCTTGAGTTTACTGACAACTGATAAAGAGAGGTATCAACAACTTTTGACGTCCAAATATCCTGAGTCTATTTTTTCACGTCAAGTAGCAATGGATGCTGAGGGTATGGGTGTAGGTTCTGAAGAGCAAGCGGTACAAGCATACCAACAAATGTATATACTCTTTGAAAAAGGGGATACCGAGCAGGCTTTAGAACAAATGGAAGTAGATTATTACAAATATGTTGGAACTCAAATGCAAGACAAATTGGCGTATCTACGTATTTTGTTACTTGCAAAGAGTGGAAATGTAAATTTGTACAAGCAAGCCATTCAGGATTTTATCTCGTATTACTCCTCAAGTCCTTTGCTTGAAGACGTACAGGTGAGACAAAAAGTGATGACCCAAACTCCTTAAAACGATGAAACCCAAAGAAGAACAAAAGTATTGGACGAAATGGTACATAGCACTTGCGTTGTTTTTAGTTGTACAAATTGTACTTTTTAAGTACATAACACAGCTTTTCTCATGAGTACACTAGATTGGGTTGTCATGGCTATTACACTTGCCTTTATTTTCTTGTATGGTTTATATAAGAATAGAAATGACAAGGATATTGATGGCTATTTGCTTGGAAATAAGTCACTTCCGTGGTATCATGTGGGCTTTTCAGTGATGGCTACTCAAGCAAGTTCAATTACCTTCCTTTCTGCTCCAGGGCAAGCATTTACAAGTGGAATGGGTTTTGTGCAGTTTTATTTTGGCTTACCACTTGCGATGATTGTCTTGAGTATTACTTTCATTCCTATTTTCCAAAGATTGAAAGTGTTTACGGCATACGAATTTTTGGAAGAGCGTTTTGGGGTGCGCGTACGTATTTTTACATCGCTCCTTTTTTTAGTTCAACGAGGCCTTTCTACAGGTATTTCGATTTACGCCCCTTCGATTATTCTTTCGACTATTTTTGGTTGGGATATTCTGTATACCAATATCTTGATGGGAAGTATCGTGCTTACTTACGCAACAATTGGGGGGACAAAGGCGATATCTTACTCACATTTGCAGCAAATGCTCATTGTAACTTCAAGTTTGGTTTTTGCAGGATACATGATCGTGAAGTTGTTACCTCCTGAAATTGGTTTTATCGACTCCTTGGTACTTGCGGGGCATGCAGATAAAATGGAAATCGTTGACTTTACGTTTAATCCTCAAGAAAGATACAATGTTTGGTCTGGCTTACTGGGTGGTTTTTTCTTGCAGCTCTCTTACTTCGGGACGGATCAGTCACAAGTTGGTAGATACATTACTGGAAGTTCCATACGTGAGAGTCGCTTGGGATTAATGATGAACGGACTTCTCAAAATCCCAATGCAGTTTTCTATTCTCTTATTGGGAATTTTGGTTTTTGTCTATTACCAATTCAATACACCTCCTGTTTTTTTTAATGAAACCATTGCTAAAACGGTTGAAAGTTCTGTGTATAAGCAGGACTATGAACAGTTGAAGCAAGAACACCAAGCCGTTTACAAAGAAAAAAACGAGCAAATGTATGCTTTACATGCAGCATCCCAACAGAGAGATACAAAAAAAGTAACGATTATTCAGCGAGGCTTGGACGAACTATCTGAAAATGCAGCGAATATCAAAGAAAAGGTAGGTAAATTAGCCAAAAAGGTAAATCCGGCAAGTGACACAAACGATGTCAATTATATTTTTCTTCGGTTTATTCTCGATTTTCTTCCCAAAGGCTTAATTGGCGTACTGATTGCCGTTATTTTCTCGGCTTCCATGGCATCTGTTGCTTCTGCTTATAATTCGCTCGCTGCAAGCTCTGTACTAGACGTATATAAAAAAGCAAAAGGAAAATTGACAGATTGGGAAGAGTTGAAAGCTTCAAAAGCGGCGACGGTTCTATGGGGGATTTTCTGTATTTTCGTTGCGCAATTTGCGCATCAATTGGGAAACAGTATGATTGAATTAGTCAATATATTGGGTTCTTGGTTTTATGGAGTTATCTTAGGTATCTTTTTAACAGCTTTTTACGCCAAAACTATCAAAGGAGATGCTGTATTCTTTGGCGCAATTGTTTCTCAAATATTGATTATATCCATTTGGTACTTAGACTGGGTTGCTTTTTTGTGGCTAAATCCAATCGGTTGTGGGTTAGTCTTAGGTTTTAGTTGGATTTTCCAACATATCTTTTTTTCAAAACGAATTTCCAAATGAAAATATTAATTGTCGAAGATGACCAACGCATTGCCCAGAATATTCAAAAGGGCTTAGAAGAAAAAGGTTTTTTTTCAGAAATAGCGTATGATGGACAAATCGGTCTTCGTTTTGCTCTTTCCGGCCAATTTGACCTCATTATTTTGGATTTGAATATGCCGGTAATGAACGGCTATGAGGTCTGTCAAAAAGTGCGGGAAAAAAATACGGAAATTCCCATTATCATGCTGACGGCTCTCGGCGAAACAGAAGATAAAATTCTCGGTTTCGATAAAGGTGCGGATGATTACATCGTCAAACCCTTTGACTTCAGAGAATTGCTGGCACGTGTACAAGTATTGCTGAAACGAAAAAATGGAGTACCACAGGAATCAAATCAATTTATCTCCATTAATGGTTTAACGATTAACTTGGAATCAAAAGTAGTGACCAGAGACGGGCAACACATTGAATTGACACCCAAAGAGTTTTTATTGCTCGAATACCTAATTAAGAACAAAGGAAGAGTGATTTCTAAAGGGGAAATTGCTGAAAAAGTTTGGGATCAAAATCCAGAAAAAAGTCTAAATATTATCGAGGTATACATTAATTTTCTTCGGAAAAAAATCGATAAAGATTTCGCTACGAAACTCATACATACTAAAACAGGGATGGGTTATTTCTTGAAAGAAGAATGAAAATAGGAACTAAAATCGCGCTTCAGTTTACTTTTACGGTAGCAACTATCTTGACTGTCTTCTGTCTAGTCATTTATTATTTGTCTGAAAATTACCGACAACAAGAGTTCTTTAATAGCTTGAAAGACAGAGCTGCTACCACGGCGCGCTTGCTCATCAAAGAAAAAGAAATTGATAAAAAACTGCTTAAAATTATCGATAGAAACACACTTGATACACTTTATGGGGTTCAAGTTCTTGTTTTTAATGATGAAAATTTGGTTGCTTATTCAAATTATGAAGCGGATACTTTTTATTATAACCCTGAATTAATCAATCGTATCCGGACAGAAAAATATTTGGAGACCTCATACAAAGATAAACAAGTAGTAGGTCCGCCCGTTACCGAAATGCAACAAATTTATGCAGCAGATAAAAAAGGATTGATAGAATGGATTAAAAAACCGGGTAAAAAACGCGATGGCTATCCACAGATGCCCGGTT
>JBKBRQ010000070.1:9594-12749 GCA_046292055.1 Spirosomataceae bacterium
ATTTATACAGATGATGAAGATAGGTCGTTTGTTATCTTGGCTCAAGCAACGGATAAATATGGAAAAGATAAGTTGAGTAATATCAAAGAAACGTTGATTATCGGGCTCTTTTCTACCATTATCATTACGGTTTTATTTGGGTTTATTTTTGCCAGTCATTCGTTGAAACCCATTGCAGCAATGAACAACGAAATATCTAAAATTACAGCTTATAACTTAAAAACAAAGTTAAATACAGGTAATCAAAAAGATGAACTAGCCCGTCTAGCGATTAATTTTAACCAGATGCTTGCTCGTTTAGAAAACTCATTCGAACTCCAGAAAAGCTTCGTTTCAAATGCGTCGCATGAACTGAGAACCCCACTCGCTGCCATCAAGTCTGAAATCCAAATTGCGTTAGAAAAAGATCGTTCAACCGAAGAATACAAGCATATATTAAAATCCTTGTTAATTGATAATCAGCAGATTATAAAATTAATTAATGGGCTACTACAGTTAGCTAAGTCTGAAAAGTCCGACTCTGAAGTCCTCATGAATCCTGTTAGAATAGATGCAATCTTGTTTGAAACGCAGGAAGAAATCAATTATTCGTATCCGGATTATGCTGTTCAAATTGATTTTGATGCGATTCCAGAAGATGATAATCAAGTCACTGTTCATGGAAATGCAGCACTTTTAAAAACGGTTTTCGTGAATTTAATAGAAAATGCGTGTAAATATTCTGAAAGTAAAAGTGCAGACATACGTATTATTTTCAATAAGAAAAATTGCATTATTTCTATTCACGATGATGGAATTGGTATCCCAAAAGCGGAATTAAGTAAGATATTTGAGCCGTTTTATCGCTCGCAAAATGCTTCAATTTTTAAAGGGCATGGAATTGGATTGTCCATTTGTAAGCGTATTATTCAAATTCATGGTGGCCGACTGACAGTAAAAAGTGAGCTAGGAAAGGGGAGTACATTCAGTGTTATTTTGCCTCATGTTTGATAAGTCTACTTATTAACAAATGCAAGATTGCGTACGAATCCTTCCCATTTGGTCCGTTTAATGGGTGAGTTTTTAAAAACCTTTGGGAAAATATCTTGTGTAATCTCCGTCCATTGCTTCTTTTGGTGTTCTTTTTTCGCACCAGATAAGGCGAATTCAGGAATAGTATGGGGTTTGGAAAATCGGTTCCATGGACAAACATCTTGGCAGATATCACAACCAAATACCCAATTTTTGAATTTCCCTGCCATTTCTTCAGGGATTGCCTCTTTTAGTTCTATGGTATAATAACTGATACATTTGCTCCCATCAATGACGTAAGGTTCCACGATGGCGTCTGTTGGGCAGGCATCAATGCAACGTGTGCATGTACCACAGTAATCTCGAATTGGTCCATCTTCCTGAAAGGGGACGTCACAAATGATTTCACCAATAAAGAAAAAGCTTCCGGTTTGTTTCGTAATCAGATTTGCATTTTTTCCTATCCAACCCAATCCACTTTTTTCAGCCCAAGCCTTATCCATTACGGGTGCAGAGTCCACGAAAACACGTCCATTTATTTCACCAATTTGTTCTTGCATAAAATCCAAGAGTTGTTTCATTCTATCTTTGAGAACAAAATGGTAATCTGTGCCATACGCATATTTTGAAATTTTGAGGTCGTTCTCTTTTTCTTCTAACTTTTCATCCGGGAAATAGTTGAAAAGCAACGAAATAACGGTTTTTGCCCCATCAACCAATTTTCTTGGGTCAAGTCGTAAATCGAAATGATTGGCCATATAGGCCATCTTTCCGTGGTAATTTTGATTTAGCCAATGCTCAAGACGAGGCGCTTCTTTTTCTAAAAAAGCTGCTTTTGAAAATCCAATATACTGAAAACCAAGTTGATACGCTTTTTTTCGTATGTTTTCTTGAATATTTGCTTGAACGATGTATGCCATGGTGTATCTTGAAACCAATTTTTAGCGAGAAAAAACAAAGTTAGATGAAAATAGCGAAAGAACTCCAAAAAGCGATTTTGGAACTACCCGAGAAAGAAAAAGATAAACTTCTGTTGCGATTGATTGCAAAAAATGATTTGTTGGTTGAACAGCTTACTTTTCAGTTATTAGAAGATGAATCTGATATTGAAAGACGCAGGCGTATAGTTAAAGATTTAATTATCAATACAATAGTCAAATCGTATGGTAGTTCATTGGGTTGGTTGATCATAGATATTCGAACTTGCAGTGGCGCAATAACGCGGCATGTCAAAGTAACGAAAGATAAATATGGGGAGATTGAACTGACACTCTTTCTCTTAGAGCGCGTATTGGTTGAAAACGGGGAAGTTTTTCAAACCTATTCGCGTAAATTAGATAAACTAATGCCCTATTTCTTGAAAAAAGTTGAGAGTATAGTCAAGAAAATCAAAGGATTTCCGGAAGATTATCATCTCGACTTTGCACCGTCACTGGAAATTATTTTAGATGGCATACATACGGGTTTACTAGCAGGAATGGCAAAACAGATGCGATTGCCTACGGCAGAAAACTGGATGGATGTCGTTTAAATCTGTCATATTGTCAGTGAAAATGAGAATGGTTTGATTATTGAAAACCCAAGAACAAAAAGATTATACTGCAATGAGTGAACAATATAACGAAGAGATACAGCCAGAATTGGAGGGAGAAGCTGCAACAGAGAATTTATCAGAAGGAGAAGACACAAACCAGGAAGAAGTTGTCTCGGAGCCACTTAGTGAAGTCGATGCTTTGAAGCAAGAATTAGCTGAAAGTAAATCTCGTTTTATTCGTTTGTATGCTGATTTTGAGAATTTTAGACGTAGAACGGCGAAGGAAAAGATAGAAACGATTCAAAATGCATCAGAAGGTTTAATTAAAGATTTATTACCCGTACTAGATGATTTTGAGCGGGCACAAAAATCAATGGAATCTTCCCAAGATGTTGAGGCTCTCAAACAAGGTGTCGCTTTAATTTACGACAAATTACATAAGACATTGGCTAACAAGGGCTTGAAGGCTATGGAGTCGAAAGAACAACCGTTTGATGTAGAATTACATGAGTGCATCACTCAGTTAAACTTGGGTGAGGATAAAAAAGGAGTCGTGATTGACGAGGTAGAAAAAGGATATTTCTTAAACAAAAAAGTTATTCGCTACGCC
>JBKBRQ010000071.1:0-12747 GCA_046292055.1 Spirosomataceae bacterium
GACAGAATGTTGGATATGGGTTTTATTCATGACGTAAAACGATTGATACAACTATTGCCCGCCAAAAGACAAACACTGTTCTTCTCGGCTACGATGCCACCTGCTATCGTTAAATTGGCGAATACATTGCTTACGAATCCCGCACGTGTCGAGGTAACTCCTGTATCGTCTACTGCAGAAACAATTCAGCAAAAGTTGTATTTCTGTACACAAGCCGAGAAACAAGCCCTGCTCATGCACGTTTTAGATGACAGAGAAATTAATCCCGTTTTGATTTTTACACGGACAAAGCACGGAGCAGATCGCGTTGTGAAGTTTTTGGTAAAACAAGCTGTAAAAGCGGAGGCAATCCACGGAAATAAATCACAAAATGCGCGACAAAAGGCATTGGAGAATTTCAGAAATGGGTCAATTCGGGTACTTGTTGCAACAGATATTGCCTCACGAGGGATTGATATAGATGAACTGAAGTACGTCATTAATTTCGAGGTTCCCAATATCTCGGAAACCTATGTTCACCGAATAGGTAGGGGGGGACGTGCTGGAAACGAAGGCGTAGCAATTACTTTTTGTAGCCCCGAAGAAAAAGTAGACTGGCAGGCAATCGAGCGATTAACTAAACAGAAAATTCCTGCGACGCCTTGGAAGAAATAGTAAAGTTTTATACAAAGAAAGAGCTTCTAGGATTCCTAGAAGCTCTTTCTTTTATATGCGAGATGAACTCAAATTGATCAAATTAAAATAAACGCCAGAAAGCAGCAAAGACAGCCACAATCGCTGAAGCCCACATTGGGAATTTACGGGATACATACATATCTCTTCGGTAAACTTTCAAATATTCAGCACGAATCCAAATACCCACGCCAATCAATAGGAAAAGCATAGAACTCGCGAATTTAACAGTTTTTACAGAAAAATCTGTTTGAGTTAGTTGTAACCAACCGTTGATGGCTACAAGTAGAATACCAAAAAAAAGGATGATATTGAATAACCACTTGTAAGTCTCTTTGTCAATGTCGTTTCTCATAATAATCTTTTCGTTTATTGACACAAATGTAATATAATAGTTCGTGTAATGTCAAATTTTCAATACATTTTTTTGATAATTTTAAAATATCCAAATAAAATATGGATTAGTTGCTAGAATTAGTACCTTTAAATATTGGAATAATGCAATTATATTTTTCTCTTTATTAAATAAACATGTTTCAAAAAGAGGTTATTTTTATTAAAAAATGAAAAAAATGGCATTTCTAGGTTTTGTTTACTTTCGTTTGATTTAAGAACAGGAAGATAGTTTATACTTAATTCTTGTCGTACCTTTGCGGCAAAAATTGAATATTTAATCAAAATAATGGATAAATGAAAGTTACATTAAAAAGAGTGGATGACGCTTTCCATTTTGAGGCAATGGGCGTTTCTGGTGTTCCAAATCATATTGACGCAAATCCGGAGATTGGGGGGGCTAATGCAGGTGCGCGCCCGATGGAAATGCTCTTGATGGGGCTTGGCGGTTGCTCGGCAATTGATGTCATTCTTATCCTTAAAAAACAACGTCAAATTCTCGAAGACATACAAATCGAAGTATCTGGTGAACGCCAAAAAATAGAAGGTACAGAAATGTCTCCATTTACATCGATGCATATTCATTTTATTTTAACAGGAGACTTAGACACGCAAAAAGTGGAAAAAGCCATCCAAATGTCTATGGAAAAATACTGTTCTGCTACGGCACAGTTCCAGTCATCTGCCCAAATTACGCATTCTTTCGATATCCGCTCATCTCATTAATCTATTATGCAACAATACCATCAGTTGCTCCGTGATATCATCGAGAAAGGAGCAGTTAAAACAGACCGAACAGGCACAGGTACCAAAAGTATCTTTGGCTATCAAATGCGCTTTAACCTAGAAGAAGGATTTCCGTTGGTTACGACCAAGAAAGTACATATGAAATCCATTATTCATGAACTTCTTTGGTTTTTAAAAGGGGAGACGAATATTCAATATCTCAAAGAGAATAATGTTTCTATTTGGGACGAATGGGCGGATGAGAACGGTAATTTAGGTCCCGTTTATGGGAAGCAATGGCGCTCTTGGGGAACGCCAGACGGCAAAGAAATTGACCAAATCAGTGAGGTAATAAAACAAATTAAAACTTCTCCAGATTCGAGAAGAATTTTGGTGTCTGCCTGGAATGTTGGCGAGCTAAACGAGATGGCTTTGCTGCCGTGCCATGCCCTTTTTCAGTTTTATGTGGTAGATGGTAAGCTTAGCTGTCAGTTATATCAACGAAGTGCGGATGTCTTTCTTGGTGTCCCTTTCAATATCGCTTCGTACGCGCTTTTGACGATGATGGTTGCACAGGTTTGCGGTTTGACTGCCCACGAATTTATCTGGACGGGTGGTGATACACACATTTATAGCAATCACTTTGAACAGGTAGATACTCAACTTTCACGTGAGTTGAGACCGCTTCCAAAAATGGTGATTAATCCGGATGTAACTTCCATTTTTGATTTCAAGTACGAGGATTTTACGCTACTCGACTACAACCCACATCCCGCTATAAAGGCGCCAGTTGCTGTGTAAGTTTCTTATAAAAGGGGTGTTCAACTTATTTAACGATGACTTGAACATCCTTATGCACAGAAACCAACATCTCAGCCAAAGTAGGTGCCCTGAAACTAGGGCGTGTCTCTCCTGAAATTCCCCACGGCTCGGCAGGTGCTCCAAAAAGATTTTTATCTAATTTTTTGTTGTTATTAATGTCATGGAATACTTGAACAGCCACTTTGCTTTGCCCTGTTACATCTATTTTACAAATGATTTGTTTATCTGTTATAGGTAAGATATACGTTTTCAAGGGCTTGTTGTTGATATCCAGTATTTTGACAAATGCCTTCCCATTGGTTGTCTCAAATCCCGTTATCCGAATTGTACATTCATTGGTTACTTGACTTGGTGGATTTGTAGGCTGAAAAATCGAAAAGAGTAAAGTACATAGTAGGGTGGAGGCGTAAATCATAGTTTGTTTTTTTGTAAGTGTACGATTTTACTTGTATCAGATGTTTGCTTTACTAACTCTTCTAAGTTACTTTTCGTATTTGGATGATACCATTTTGGCGCTATCTCAAGAAAAGGGATCAAAACGAACTTTCGTTTTTCCATGAAAATATGCGGAATTGTTAATTCTGAAGAATGAATTTGCCAATTTTCAAAGGCAATAATATCCAAATCAATCACCCTTGGTCCCCATTTGATGACTCTTTTTCTTCCCATTTCTTCTTCTATCGAGAGCAATTGACGTAAAAGTTGAAAAGGATAGAGTGGCGTTTGTACTTCTATGACGGTATTTAAAAACGCGTTTTGGTTTGTTAAACCCCACGCCTCTGTTTCATAGATGGAAGAAGTGTGGAGTATTTTCCCCACCTTTTTTTCAATCATTTCGTATGCAAGTTCAATTTGCTCAAACCGAAGTCCTTGATTTGTACCTACACCAATGTAGACGGTAAACAGCTTTTCTTGAGAATACATCATAAAGAGGCAAGTAGACTGTGTTGGTTGTATTTTTGTTTTACTTCAGAAAGAGTTGATAAGAAATCAATTTCTTTTTCGATGGCATTTCCAACGACAAGTAAGTCGGCTCCAGCTTGAAATGCGTCAAAGGCTTTCAATGCTGTATTAATACCTCCGCCGACAATCATAGGGGTAGATACTTGCTCACGTACAGCCCGAATAATAGCGGCAGGTACGGGTTGAGATGCCCCACTTCCCGCATCTAAAAATGTGAGGGAATGCCCCAATAATTCTCCTGCTAAAGCAGTACTCGCTGCTATAGATGGTTTATTGGAAGGCAAAGGTGTTGTGTTACTTATATAAGTTGCAGTGGTTGGTGCTCCCGAGTCTATGAGTAAATAACTTGTAGACATAATTTCCATACCGGATGACTTCAAAAAAGGAGCAGCCAATACATGTTGACCAATGAGATAGTCTGGATTTCTGCCAGATAAAAGAGACAAAAGTAAAAAACCATCTGCTTGATGATGAATGTGCATGCTCGTACTAGGAAACAAAATAGTAGGAATGGATGTACCTTGAAATTGTTCCAATATCCAGTTGGTTTTGTCTTCCACCAGCAAACTTCCCCCTACAAAAACAAAATCTACTTCATTTGCTTCACAAGAGTTAATTAGTGCAGGAAAATGAGTTTGTTTTACAGTGTCTGGGTCAATTAATACAGCAATTCCCTTTTTTTTCTTCTGTCTTAAGTCGGAAAGCGTATTGTAAATGGATTTATTTTTTGTCATCAAGTAATCGGTTATCAAGAATCTCCAAAAGCTTTTTTTTGGCCAAAGCCAATAAAAGTGAAGTGGCTATGCCTTTTACAAGGGAAAGAACGACTCCTTCTTTTGGAACTGCTTGTTTTTTTAATGGGACTCGGGTTTGTTCATCTTCTGGAATGCTATTTAACACAAGGTAAATCGCTGCAAGTGCACCCGAAATATACAATAGATGTTTGCCGGTTGTTTTGTAATCGGATACTTGTTTTTGGATTGCTGTTTCGTATTGGCTGATTTGGCCTTTTAGCATCTCCTTTCTTGCTTCTCTATCTAATTGGGGGTCTTGCATATATAATTCGAAATTCTGGTACAAATTTAATAGATTAAAGGTAATTATTTCTTTTGTAGAAATCCTAACTGGGTAAATTGCACTTCTTCTTTATCTATTAACTCTTTTAAAATAAGTTTTAGTTTTTCTTTGTCTTGAAATAGCGAAGATTGCATGATTTCATCCATCGTACATGGAAGTAAATCAAGAATACTTTGTTTAAACTGTAGTTGCTTTTCTATTTCCCATTGCCGATTTACTTGTCTACGGCAGTTGTCACATTTTCCACAGGTTTTCTCTGTAATTTCATCAAAATATTTCTGCAAGTACAGCATTCTGCATGTTTCTGTCGTTTCAAGATACTTAATTACGTGCGTGAGTTTTTGGAAATCAAGCTGTTTTTTTTGTTGAAATAAAGGAATATCTAGTGCTAAATTTTGTGCGTCTTGGCGACTCGTTAGGAAAGTGAGTTGAGGTTTACTTTTCTGTTTTTGGTAATCAGCTACACCAACTTCTTGCAAATGTGTGAGAATCTGTTCTATCTCTTGCGTCTGCGCAAAATACGTGCCCGCAATCGCTGATTCTGAAATCCGAACATAATTTCCCATTAACTCCCCTCCATACATTCTTAAAAGTACTTTCGTGAATTTCTCTAATTTGGGCGAACGTACTTGTAAATCATATAATTCTGCTGGTGAAACAAGTAAACTGAGCTTCGATGGACTGTAATATGCATCGCTTAAGGTAAGTACGTTTTGATCTTGAAGAACTTTTAAAACATAGTGTGTGTCTGTCGGATTTAATCCGTAAATGGTACAAAAATCCTGTAAATCAAAATCAAAACTCTCTAAAGAGATACTTCCCAGAGCTAGTTTATAATAATTACACAAACATTGGTATGTATGTTTGATTAGTTGGATTTCTGGATAGCGCTTTTCCATTGTTCGCAAAGCCATTTCAATGTCAGGTCGCTGAAAAAGGCAAACAGCAAACGCCTTCTGTTGGTCTCTTCCTGCTCTGCCGGACTCTTGGTAATAACTCTCCAAGGTATCCGAAAAATCCATGTGAACGACTATCCGAACATCCGGCTTGTCAATACCCATGCCAAATGCATTGGTTGAAACAATAACACGTGTTTCTCCAACAATCCATCTCTGTTGTTTGGCAAATCGCTCGGTTGTAGGTAATCCTGCGTGATAGTGCTCCGAGGAGATTTGGTATTTTTTTAAAAATTGGGCTACCTCGACTGTTCTTTTTCGGCTTTTGGTGTAAACGATGGCAGAGCCAGGTACTTTTTGTAAAATTTCGAGTAACTTTTTTTCTTTGTTAGGTACCTCAATGGCTGAGTAAACAAGATTTTCTCTTGAGAAACTCTGTACAAAAACACGAGGCTCTCGCATGCCTAAATAGCGAATAATATCAGCTCGAACTTCGTGTGTTGCTGTTGCCGTTACAGCAATAATAGGTGTTTCAGGGCAAATGGCATCTCGAAAAGCATGGATTTGTAAATAAGGTGGTCGAAAATCATGTCCCCATTGTGAAATGCAGTGCGCTTCATCTATCACCAAAAGACCAATTTTCATTTTCTGTGCGCGAACTTTGACCAATTCACTTTGAAGTCGTTCCGGCGATAAATACAAAAACTTGGTTTGTCCGTATATACAATTATCCAATGTGTAATCTACTTCTGTTGGTGACAAACCGGCGTAAATGGCGGATGCAAGTACATTTCGTCGCTTTAATTGCTCTACTTGGTCTTTCATGAGTGCAATTAATGGCGTAATTACCAAGCAAACACCATCTAAGTCAAGGGCAGGAACTTGAAAACAAATGGATTTCCCCCCACCTGTTGGCAAAAGTGCGAGTGTGTCGTTGCCCGCAAGTACAGATTCTATGATGTCTTTTTGTAAAGGCCGAAAATGGGTATATCCCCATGTATTTTCTAAAATTTCTTCAGGAGTGGCCATACAATTCAGAGATTTATTGCGTAATTATGAATACTTTTACAAATTTACATAAACTATCGTATATCGTTTACTCGTCTGTTACTTGCTGTAAATCAACCTCGTTTATTTTACTGGAATTGTAACCTGTTTACTGAAAAAAGAGTTTATAAAATCGTTTGAAACCTGTCATCAATATGTGTCCTAAATTCATGTAACTAGAGGCTGCTTTTCCTTTGTTATTTTGAAGAGTATCCTTGTCTATTTTACTATTACTATGAAAAAAAAATTATTTCTTTTCCTTTCTTCGGTGTTCATAACTGGAGCAACTGTCGCTCAAGTGCCGTACCCTTCCAAAATGGAAACTAAGAAGGGAATACCTGTCGTTTGTCCCGCTGATTTTAAGGATGTCAATACTTTTGTTCCGATGCCCGCTGGGGTAGAAGAGGCAATTGCCCAAAATAAAAATGGCCGCTCTGCTGCTACGAAAAAGTCTAATTTTGTGGTGGAATACGTGGATTTTCCAAATAACGCGCGCGCCGCTTTTCAACGTGCTGTTGATATTTGGGAACAGCTGCTTGTTTCCCCGGTACCGATTCGTGTGCTCGCTCTTTGGCAACCACTAGGTCCTAATGTGCTTGGGTCTGCAACAGCAGGGGATTTTAACAGAAATTTCCCCGGAACACCAAAAGCTTTTACTTGGTATCCCATTGCTCTTGCTGAGAAACTAGCGGGTCAAGAACTAAATTCACCCAATGAATATGACATCATTTGCCGTTTTAGTAGTGAACAAAATTGGTTTACAGGTACAAACGCAAATCCAGCACAAGGTCAATTTGACTTGACATCTGTTGTGCTTCATGAACTCTGTCACGGATTAGGTTTTATTAGCTCGATGGAAATTGAACTTGGAAACGGACAGTACGGATTCGGAACATCCACCCCCTTTGCCTTTGATCGCTTCATCGAAAACGGCCAAGGACAATCTTTGATTGACACGTCGTTTTTTAAAAATCCATCTACTCAATTGCGTGACCAACTAACTAGTAACAATTTATTTTTCAATTCTCCTCTAGCAACCAGCGCAAATAACAATGTTTTGCCAAAGTTATATGCACCTGCACCTTATTCAAGTGGTTCCAGTATTTCACATTTGGACGACGGCACGTATGGTTCAGGGAATGTAAATTCTTTGATGACTTCTACTGCAAGTATTCGGGAGGTAAATTTCAATCCGGGCCCTATCGTGATAAATATGTTTAAAGATATGGGGTGGGCGAGTAGTTCAATTGTACACAACCCGATGGGGAATTTTCCGTCAGTTCCGTCGATTGATATCGTGGCAAATTTATTGTCTGATACGACATTTGTGGAGGGGTCTGCAAAAGTATTCTATACCATAAATGAAGCAAACTTCGCAAATGCCAAGGAGTTACCACTCGAGCGTGTATCAGGAACGACCTTCAAAGCAACAATTCCTGTATCTAGCCCACAAGCGGTCGTAAGGTATTACTTGGTTGCGCAAGATAATTTCAACAAAGAAGTAACTAGCCCACCATCAGCACCTGACTTCATTTGGAGTTTTGAAGTGGGTGTCCCTGACCAAACTCCACCAGATATTACACATTTTGCTCCTGATATCGTGCCCGCAGGTATCTCTCTTGATTTTCTTGTCAATGCCGTCGATGATTTTGAAAATGGAGTCGAAAGTGTGCAAGTAAATTACGAATTGAACGGAGAAACGAAACCTGCCATTTCGCTTAAGAAATACGACGTTTCGACAGATAATATATCGTTTTCGCAGGGAAGTGCCGACCGTTTTGCCTATTTGTCTGAAGGTGCAATTCCTGCACTGAAATCAGGTGATCGTGTGCGGTATCAAGTTGTTGCTAAAGATAAGGCTGGAAATACAGCCATTTATCCAACCACTTATACCCAACCTCAGCTAGAGTCTACTCCGACTCCTACATTTTTTGAGGTCCTTGCCACGGATTTAAAAGGTGATGTACGCGCTTCATATGTAAGTGATTTCAGCCAAGATGATGATGATTTTGCCCTAATTGGTTTTACGATTGGTACGGCTCCCGGCTTATTAAATGGCTCCCTTTATACAAAAGGAGGATATCCAAACGGTTTGGGTTCCTTAGACCCCGTAACGCAACAAGTGAATAATGTTTTTGAAGCTAACCAAATTGCACTTCTTCGATTTCCTATCAAGTTACGCTCTGAGGCAGACTCCGCCGTGATTACTTTCGATGAAATTGTACTTGTGGAACCTGGTGAGTCAGGAGCACGATTTGGAAGCGACGAGTTTTGGGATTATGTGGTCGTAGAAGGTTCTCGAAATGGAGGTGCTTCTTGGGTTCCATTTGCTGATGGATACGATAGTGGCGCAGAAAGTGTTTGGAGAACAGAATTTAATAATTTTGGACCTGGTGACGCACCTTTCTCTCAAGGACGACCCAACCCTTCTTTGTATAAACCACGCACGATTCTTCTTACAGGAACCAATGATTTTGCACGCGATCAAGAAGTATTGATACGATTTAGATTATACTCTGACCAATTCGTGAAAGGGTGGGGCTGGTCAATTGATAATTTGCGTATTCAGTCTTCCTTACCAAAACCTACAGCTACAGAGCCAATTGCAGTGTCAAAAGTGCAAATTTTCCCAAATCCATCAAGCGACTTTCTCACAATCCAATTACCTGTCTCTCACAAACAACTTGTAGAAACAACAATTTTTGACCAAATGGGACGAAAAATGAGCCAGGACGCCAAATGGAGTGATGACAAAGAGTTCTTGCACCAATTACGCATAGACTTCCTCCCTTCAGGTAGTTATGTCGTCCAAATTAAAACGGACGAAGGAACCAAAACGAAGCGGTTTGTTGTCAATAGATAAATAGCAAAAATGGGAAAAAGAGATTTTTCCCATTTTTGTTTGAAGAAGGTTTGAAAAGAAACCTCTTCTTTTGATTCGCTGTTCTACTCACAAATGATTGAATAAAGTATGTTCGAACCGACCCACCCTCACCAAAATGCTGATTTTTTACACCACCTATTTGTCAAGCATCAACAGACGGAGGCTGTACCACCTACAAAGGAAATTGCAGCTTGGGCACACCGTGTAATTCGATTACTTTATCCCGAACAAACCAAGGGCCTTTTTAACCATGTAGTCGAAGTCGAAAAAGAGATAGCTCAGCTAGAAAGTGACTTGAAAGCCATTCTTCATGCTACAGATAGCTGTAAAGAATGTAATATTGACCAAAAAGCACGAAATATAATTGCTGGTTTTGAGGAGCTATATCGTGTCTTGAATACAGATGTTACGGCTATGCTTGCAGGTGACCCAGCCGCGCAAAGTGCTTTTGAAATTATTCGTGCATATCCTGGTTTTTATGCAATTTCCTTCTTTCGGTTAGCTCACTTATTGTATGAACAAAAGATTCATTTAATTCCACGTATTTTGACTGAGTACGCGCACTCACGAACAGGAATAGATATTCACCCTGGTGCAACGATTGGTGAGTATTTCTTTATTGACCATGGAACCGGCGTTGTTATTGGTGAAACTACACACATCGGAGCACACGTGAAAATCTATCAAGGGGTAACATTAGGTGCATTAAGTGTCGAAAAATCAATGGCAAACCAAAAAAGACATCCAACTGTAGAAGACCAAGTCGTGATTTACTCTGGGGCAACGATTCTCGGTGGCGAAACGGTGATAGGTGAGGGGAGTATAATTGGGGGAAACGTCTGGCTCACTAAGAGTGTCCCACCGGGTTCCCGCGTTTATCATAAACCCGAAATTAAAGTAATTGAAAAAATAAACGAATAAGTAAAACCCAATATGGCATCAATCGCTGACTTAGTTGGAAATACTCCATTAGTCGAACTCAAAAAGTTGAATCCAAACCCAAATGTGCAAATTTTTGGGAAATTGGAAGGACATAATCCAGGCGGAAGTGTCAAAGATCGCGCGGCTTTGTCTATGATTCAAGGCGCATTGAAAAGAGGAGATGTGAAGCCAGGTGGAAATTTAATTGAAGCCACAAGCGGAAATACCGGAATTGCCCTAGCTATGATGGCAAGGTTATATGACTTATCCATTGAATTGGTTATGCCTGAAAACTCCACCCGCGAAAGAACCCTAACCATGGAGGCGTTTGGTGCAAAAGTAACCTTGCTTAAATCCATCGAAATTTGTCGAGATTATGCTGAAGAAAAAGCCACAAAAGGAGAGGCATTTTTGTTGAATCAATTCGCTAATGAAGACAATTATTTGGCACATTACCGCACAACTGGCCCTGAAATTTGGCGTGACACAGACCAAAAAGTAACACATTTTGTGAGTTCAATGGGGACAACAGGGACAATCATGGGAACTTCCATGTTTTTGAAAGAACAAAGTGAATCCGTTCAGATTGTAGGTTGCCAACCTACCGACGGTTCTTCTATTCCAGGTATTAGAAGATGGCCTGAAGCCTATCTGCCTGCTATTTTCGATGCTTCACGTGTAGATAAAATCCTTGATGTATCTGCTGAACAAGCTACCTTGATGGCACGAAGATTAGCCAAGGAAGAAGCTATTTTTGGCGGAATGAGTAGCGGAGGAGCAGCGCACGCAGCTATAGAATTAGCGAAAACACTCGATTCCGGCCTCATCGTTTTTATCGTTTGTGACCGAGGCGACCGTTATTTAAGCTCTGAATTATTTGCCTGACTTCTCGGATGAAATTGCCGAAGTGTTTCTTGTAAATAGGCACGGTCCAGGTGTGTATAAATCTCAGTCGTTGTGATGGACTGATGACCCAGCATCTCTTGAATGGCACGTAAGTCAGCTCCACCTTCTATCAAATGTGTCGCAAAACTGTGCCGAAAAGTATGCGGAGAAATTGTTTTTGTGATGCCACATTTTTGCGCTATATCTTTGGTAATCAGAAAAATCATTACCCGAGTTAATTGTTTGCCGCGTCGATTGAGAAAGAGGAAATCTTCGTGTCCTTGTTGGACTTCTTGCCAGTTTCGAATGTGTTCTATATAAAGCAACGTGAATTTAATCGCATCTTTCCCAATCGGAATCATACGCATTTTACTTCCTTTACCAATGACACGGATAAAGCCAATATCAAAGAAACAATCACTCAAACGTAGCGAGATTAATTCACTGACACGAAGTCCTGAGCTGTAAAGTACTTCCAAAATCGCACGATTTCTCGCTCCTTCGTTGGTCGAGAGGTCAATGGATGCAAGCATTTGTTCGATTTCTTCAAAGCTGAGTGTATCAGGTAGCTTTCGACCAAGTTTGGGAGATTCGAGTAAGATGGTTGGGTCTTGTTGAATAACGTTTTCTAGTTGTAGAAACGTGAAAAACGCTTTTATACCTGATATAATTCGAGCTTGACTGGTAGCTGCAAGTCCTAGTTCATTCAGAAATCCTAAAAACACAAGTAAGTCTTCTGTTGTCAGTTGACCGGGAGAGGGGGTATTGGGTAGAGTTTCGCTAAATTGATGTAATTTAGCAACATCTTGTTCATAGGCTTCAATGGAATGTGAGGAAAGAGACAATTCTAGTTGCAAGTAATGTTTAAAACCTTTTTGTAAGCTAATCCAGTCCATATATTCGCGTAAAGAGAGAAATTGAAGTGAGCACAGAAGCACGTAATGTAATGCTTATACATCTACAAATCTAATGCAAATAGATACAAAATGAATGAAATAGCTCTTATTTCAAGAGAAGAAGTCTTACAGAAGTTGAAAGAAGACAATCCTTTTTTTTGCTTGGTTGATGTACGAGAAAGACACGAATTCGCGGAGTTCAACTGGGGAGGAGTCAATGTACCTGCACATGAATTAGGTGATTATGTGGAGAAATTAACCGAATTCAAAGAAATTGTAGTGGCATGTTCCAATGGAATGAGGTCTGGAATTATGGCTAGGGTAATTCAAAAAAAAATTCCAGGTGCACATATTTTACACCTGGAAGAGGGGATATGGTAAGATTAACACGATTCTGTATTAATCAAAATCCTTTATAATTTCTTTCCTTTTTTACCAACCATTTGCCTGTTAAAAAAGCCAAAATGAGTAGAGTAACAAATAAAGCGACAGGCAACCACGTTGGAAATTGATAATCGTACATGATAAATTAGTTTTGGTTTGCAACATGACAAAAATACAATCA
>JBKBRQ010000072.1:0-12723 GCA_046292055.1 Spirosomataceae bacterium
TGCTAAAATCATCCGCAAATCTTCCGATGTAAATCCTGCACTAATTTGACGTTTCAATAAAGAAGCATCGTCGTAGCTATTGTACGGACGAATGGACTCAGGTAAATCTGCTACTTTGATTTTATTTTCATTCAACCATTCTTGGTAAGGTTGTCTTGTACAAATATCATTTTTCAGCTCTTCGTCAGGGATAATTCGACCTTGTTCCATATCCACAACAAACATACGACCGGGTTGTAGGCGACCTTTGGAAATAACGGTGGCTGGATCTACGTCTAATACACCTGCTTCAGAAGCCATGATGACCGTGTCGTCGTTCAAAACCCAATATCTGGAAGGGCGAAGACCGTTTCTGTCCAAGGTAGCACCAACAATTTTACCATCGGTAAACGAGATAGAAGCGGGACCATCCCACGGTTCCATGATGGTTGCGTGGTATTCGTAGAAAGCCTTTCGGTTAGCATCCATGTGCTCGTTTCCGTCCCAAGCTTCTGGTACCATCATCATCATGACGTGAGGTAATGAGCGCCCCGACAAATAGAGAAGTTCAATCGCATTATCTAGCTGAGCTGAATCTGAGTTTCCAGCATCACAGATAGGAAGAATCATATTCATTTCTTCCTCTGTAAAAAACTCAGAATAGAAGCTTTTTTCTCCTGCCCGAATCCAGTTGACATTTCCTTTTACTGTATTAATTTCCCCGTTATGGGCAATAAAACGGAAAGGTTGTGCCAATTTCCAAGATGGGAATGTATTGGTTGAAAAACGAGAGTGAACGATAGCAAAAGCAGAGACAACATTTTTGTGCAGTAAATCCGGAAAATAATATTTGAGTTGCTCTGTGGTCAATTGTCCTTTGTACGAGATAGTTCTACAAGACAAAGACGAGAAGTAAAAATGTTCTGCTGCACCAGCGACAGATTCACGAATCACGCGTGAAGCGTATTGTCTAAATACGTAAAGACGACGCTCAAAAGCGATATCATCTTGAATGGAATCCGGTCTTTTTATGAAAATTTGCTCAACAGACGGCTCGACAGAACCAGAATCTTTCCCAAGAGAATCATTTAAAGTAGGAACCTCTCTGTACCCCAATAATTCTAAATCCAGTCTTTCTAGATTACGAAACAGAATTTCTTTACATTCTTTTTTGGCAAGAGGATCTCTTGGAAAGAAAACCATACCAACACCATATTCACCTGAAGAAGGCAACTTTACTCCGATTTTCCGGCACTCATCTAAGAAATACTCGTGCGGAATTTGAATAAGAATACCTGCTCCGTCACCCGTTTGTGGGTCACATCCACAAGCTCCTCTGTGATCCATGCGTTCAAGCATTGTAATTGCATCAGCCACAATTTGGTGAGATTTCCGTCCTTTTAAATGGGCTCTGAAACCGATACCACATGCATCGTGTTCGAACTCAGGACGATACAAACCTGGTTGTTGTTTTACTTCTGTCATCATCAAGTTGTAGTTGTAGTAATAATGGTCAAATTGTACTCGTTTTCCCCTATTTTCCCATATGAAGACGTTTGGTAAATAGGGAGTTATATATATAGATTATATAATATTCTTGCAATATAATAATTAAAAAATTTGGTATTAATACTTTAAATCCAAATTTTATTTCAAAATCTCAAAATAATTAATATATTACCAAAATCTATAAAAATTATACAATTCATAACATAGATACCAACAAAAAATCAGCTAAATCACCCGTAAATGAGGGCTATTTTAGCTGATTTCCGATAAAATGAAGAAGAAAAACGAGGGCTATAACACCCGCATTGACGCTACTTTTTGTTTATCTATCTGTATTTGCTCTTTTAATTCGTCTAGAGAAGAAAACTTTCTTTCCGAACGAATAAAACTATGTAAATGAACGGTTAATGTTTCACCATAAATATCCTCTTTGAAGTCAAGAATATGGACTTCATTTGTCCGTCCTACGCCGTCAACAGTTGGTCTAGTACCAATATTCATAACACCCAAAAAGGATTTATTACGACAGCTTACGCGTACGGCATACACACCATTTTGCGGAATCAGTTTGTAGTTTTCAGACACATACACGTTCGCCGTAGGAAAGCCAATGGTTCGGCCCAATTGACGACCTTTGACAACAACTCCTACAAAACTATACGGCCGGCCAAGTAAACCGTTGGCTACATCTAAATTTCCGTTGACTAATGCCTCACGAATTTTTGTCGAGCTAATCGCACTATTATCGATTTCTTGCCGAGAAATTTCTTCTATTTCCAGGTTAAATCGCTCTTTATTGGTTTGAAGAAAATCAAATCCACCACTCCTATTTTTTCCAAAGCGATGGTCATAACCGATGATAAGTGCTTTCGTACCTATGCCTTTTAACAAGATATCTTGCACGTATTCCTCAGCGGTCAGCTCAGAAAAGTCTCGTGTGAAAGGTAGAACTAGTAAATGTTGCACACCTAGACTAGCTAAAATCTCCGCTTTTTCATCGATTGTAGTTAATAACTGCACAGGAAGGTCAGGAGATTTCGCTACGACAAGTCTTGGATGCGGCCAAAAAGTGAGTACCACAGATTCTCCTCCTTGTGAAGAGGCAAGCTCATTTAACCGATGAATGATTTTTTGATGCCCTACATGTACCCCATCAAACGTACCACTCGTAACTACAGCATGTGATAAAGGAGTAAATTCGGATAAACTATAATGTATTTTCACTTTCCTTGAGTTGCTCTAAATATTCTTCAATAGTCAATGCATCATCTACGCAAAAAGCACCAATTTTAGTTCTTCTCAACGAACCAAGATAGGCCCCACTTTGTAGCTTTTGACCGAAATCACGTGCCATACTCCGAATATACGTTCCTTTTGAACAAACAATTCGGAAGGAAATAATGGGAAATTCAGCACTATTGATCTCAAATTCTTTGACTTCTACTTGCCGAGATTTCATGATAACCTCTTCTCCTTTTCTAGCCGACTCGTACGCACGTTTCCCGTTGATTTTAATAGCAGAGTGAGCAGGAGGAAATTGTTCAATGATCCCTGTCATTTCAGCTACCACATTCTCGAGCATTTCTTGTGTAATGTGCGAAGTGGGGTATTCAGCATCAAACTCTGTTTCTAAATCAACAGAGGGGGTAGTTTTTCCAAGCACAAATGTGCCTGTATATTCCTTTTCTTGCGCTTGGTATGTCTCAATTTCCTTGGTTTTTTTACCTGTACAAAGGATTAATAAACCCGTAGCAAGCGGGTCGAGTGTACCTGCATGCCCCACTTTCTTAAATTTACCTCCGTATCGAATCTTGTTTACGACATCAAACGAAGTCCATCGAAGGGGTTTATCTATTAAAATGACGTAGTCTCGAGACTGCTGGTTGGTTGTTATTTCCATACGATTAAATGACGCTTAACTCCACGCCTGAAAGAATCAAGGCAATTAGAATTAGCCCTACGCCGATTCGATAATAGCCAAAAACACGAAAACCGTATTTTTGTAAAAAATGAATAAAAAATTTGATTGCTAACATCGCAACGACAAATGCAACAGCATTACCAAAGAGTAGTAAATTTATTTCTTCTGTTGTGAAGGTTAGTGTTCCTTTTAAAAATCCTTTTAATAATTTATATGCCGATGCAGCAAGCATCGTCGGTACAGCTAAAAAGAAAGAGAATTCAGCAGAAGATTTTCTAGATAACCCTTGAAACATACCTCCGATGATGGTTGACGCAGAACGAGAAACACCAGGAACCATGGCAATACATTGGAATAAACCAATCTTAAAGGCGTCAGAATAGGCGATTTCTTCTTTCTGCGATTTTTTCTCAAAGTAGGCATCAATAAAAACCAATACAATGCCGCCAAGAACAAGCATGATGGCTACAACCAGTACACTTTCTAATAATTGATCTATCAGGTCACCGAGAATCAACCCAATAAATGCAGCAGGAATAAATGCGACAATTAATTTGTAATAAAACTGAATGGATTGAAAAAATCTGCGCCAATACAATACTACCACAGATAAGATTGCACCAAATTGAATATTTACTTCAAAAATCTTGGTAAATGAAGCTTCATTGATACCCATAAAAGCAGCACCAATAATCATATGGCCTGTAGAGCTCACTGGCAAATACTCTGTAATTCCTTCAATGATGGCTAGAATGAGAGCTTGAATATACGTCATCTATGTAATTTATTTTTTTTTAAGAATTGCGTAAAATTCAACCATAAATCCTAAAAAGGCTGTGACCGGGCCGAGTGTTAACCCTAAAAAACCAAAACCAAACTCTTCCTTATCCATCGTCATGATGATAAATCCGCCAAGAATAAGTGCTAGTCCAACAAACATCAGTTTGTAATTAGCCTGACCAAAAGGCAAAGAAGACGGGTTCTTTGGTGTAGATTGTTCTTTATTACTCATTTTTTATTCGTTTAAATCGTCTAAATCCATCATTAAATACTTACTGATTGCCTGAAACGTACTTGCCAGACCCAATAAGACTCCCAAAATTACAAGTAAAACTGAAATCATCCATAACTGAGCGTAATTTTGAACAAGTACTAACCCAGGGATTTGCAAAACAGCAATTTGTTGAATTCCAAAAACACAAAGGAAAGACAGTACTCCTGCTAAAAATCCATGAAAAGCAGACCGTACTAAATACGGTTTTCGAATGAACCCATCTGTAGCACCCACTAATTGCATGGTACGTATTAAAAACCGCTGCGAATACAAGGCCAGACGAATCGTATTGTTAATTAAAAGAATCGTGGCAATAAGGAAAATCAAAACAATTCCTGATATAAATAAGTAAACTTTATTTATATTTTGGCTGAAGTCATGAATTATTCCTCGTGCATATTCTACTTCATATACCCCATCTATTCTAGACAAATTTCCTCTGATTTTCTCCAGATTTTTGTCACCAAAATAATTTTCTTGAATCCGGATACTTACAGCATCCCGAAACGGATTCTCTAACAATACCTGGCGAAAGTCCTCTTTTGTATCCTTGATAAAAGAATCTGCAGCTTGTTGTTTGGAAATAAACCGAAGCTGAGGTATTCCCTTTTCTTTCAAGACAAAAGGGTATGCAGAAATAACCAGTTGGAGTGAATCAATTTGGGTCTTGGAGAGGTTTTTCTCAAAATACACTTGCACCTCGATATTTTGCTTCAAATGACGAATGATTTCACGGGAAGTAACAGCAGTCCAACCACAAAACCCAATGAGAAAGAGTGCCACCGTGAGACTGACAATGATTAAAACACCCGGATAGCTTCCTAATTTCTTATTTTTTCGCATAACTCTGAACAATTTTAAGCATATCCCTCATGAATCGTTTTTTTTATCGGAATGGTGAAAGATAAAACCTTACTGGCCTGCATCGGCTTCTTTTTTCCACTCAGCAATCTGCTCAGGCATACTCTGCTCCAAAATGTGTGTTACAATTTCGGTAATTTCCTCGAGGGATTGTTCTGCTGTAAAATAGATAGGTTCTTTAAACTTCACACGAAGTTGCGTATTTCTTCGCTTGTACTTCAGTCCCGTTTTATTAAATGCACGACGAAAACCATCGATAACAACCGGAATTACAATCGGGTTATTTTCCTTTATAATATGTGCCGTTCCTTTTCGTATAGGGGCGTATGGACTTGTAGTTCCTTGCGGAAAGCTAATGACCCAACCAAATTGCAAACCTTTTGAAACCTGCTCACCAGCATTGGTGTCAACTTCTCTTTGAACATTTTGTCCTTTGGCTCTCCATGACCTCTCTACTAGTATAGCCCCTGCGAGGCTGAACATCTTAGGTAAAAAACCTTCTTGCATCGTTTCTTTCGCTGCTATGTAGAAAGTTCTTGCTCGAGGAACAAACAAATAAAAAGGAATGAGACGACGTCCCATTCCCCATTTTGAAGCACAAAAAATATGATAGAACGTAATGACGTCCGCAAAATACGTTTGATGATTAGAAATAAAGAAAACATTTTGATTGGGTAGATCCTTCAAATGCTCTGCTCCATCTATTTTTAATTTGTTGGCTACTGCTATCCGCCAAAAGGTTGGAAAACCTGCCACAAATATGATTATACGCTTTAAAAACAACCAATTACCAAAAGGGTCTTTTTCAAAAAGACCTAAAAAATCAAAACGTGACAGAAAACGAACAGTCGAACTGTCCGTACGAGATGGAATCGGCAAAAAGTTTTGAATAATTTTCCACATAGCAACCATCATCTTTGATTAAGACCTACGGTCCAATTCATCTCGAATCAAAGCAGCCATCTCATAATTCTCTTGACTGAGCGCTTCTTGTAACATCTTTGTCAATTCGTCTAAAGAAAGACTGCGCAGTTTATCTTCTGGCTTAGCGACTAACGGAACTTCAGACTGTTCAGATTCTTCATCAGGTTCGAATCCCTGATCTTTTAAATCCTCTTCCGTATTGATACCTGCTTCTGTTAATATAATATCATGAATGTAAATTGGTACATCAAACCGTACAGCCAAAGCAACAGCATCCGAAGGACGGGCATCTATACTTTTCTGTCTAATACCATCTGTACAAATAATTTGTGCATAAAAAACACCCTCCCGGAAATCTGATATCACAATTTCTTCCAGTGTGAAATCAAATGCTCGGGCAAATGATTTGAACAAATCATGCGTCATCGGTCGCGTCATCGGCATTTTCTCTAACTCCCATGCAATGGCATGCGCTTCTGGATTACCAATCACAATAGGTAGACGCCTCTTTCCTGACTCTTCGGCCAAGACTAAAGCGTACGAGCCATGCTTCAACTGACTCTCCGACAAACCAATAATTTCTAGTTTAATTTTTTCCACGTCGCAAATATATCTAAAAACCCTTACTAAGAAAAGATAATTGTAGATAACCCTTCCTACTCTCCCTATTTACCCACTCAGATTATGTTCAAATTAGGTTGCTTGGAGACTCACTTTCATTTTACCCTGCTTGCTTTCAAATGGCTTTAAAAAGAGAAGTCCTTCTTGGTTGTTAAACGTGTCAATATTAGCAGTTTGGGGTTCTATGGCAATACAATCTCGTGTTTCCGGAGTGTACACGACCAAATATGTTAAACCCGCTGATGAATCACACAACTGAGATATTGTTAGTGTACTTTTCGAACCAATCAATCTTGTAACAACCCAATCTACTTCATTCAATAAATAAGCGGTATCCAAAGTAACCCCTTTCAACGCACGCGTTTGCCGTTCTTTCAAAGGGAGGTAACCAACAGGAATATGCACTGAATTTATTTGTACCTCTTGATGTGAGGGCATCTCAAGTTGCAATGTGTCAATAGAACTTTCTTCCAAACGAAAATAAGGGTGCCAACCGAAAGCCACTGGAATTGGTACATCATCCTGATTCGTCATTATAAATGAGAGCTCAAGGCCCTCGTTGCTCAGTGAGTAATCCAATACAAGCTCACATTTGAACGGATAGCCTATTTCTTGCCCAAGCAATGTATGAGATAACTTGACCTGATGTTCTGTTATTTGCAGTACATTAAAAGACGTTTCAGCAACTAAGCCATGTATCGCATGTCCCCTACTTTCCTCATTGACAGGAAGTTGGTACTTCTTTTCCATGTAGGTGTACGTTCCTCCGTTTGTTCGGTTTGGAAAAGGGAAAAGAATGGATGACGGGAACCCATCACGCCACGAGTTCGAGTTTTTGAGTGGAAACTGAATAACTTCAATTCCATTTAATAGCAGGGAAGCAAGCGCCCCACCCAAAGCTGGTAATATTACAGCTTTGTGTTTTTTATCCGGCGACTGCAACTGTACACGTTCTATATTCATTTTTGCATGTTTCATTATAAATAACCTTCTACACCCATACCAAATAAGGCAAAATCAAATTTTACAGGGTCGTTTGCATCCATTAATTTTAGATTTTCAGTTAATTCTTGGGCCATCCCCCAGTCTGGTTTCGGGCGTGTGATTAACTGTAACTTCCTTGCTACTCGTTCGACGTGCACGTCACAAGGACAAATTAGTTCCGTCGGTTGAATACTCTCCCAAAGTCCAAAGTCCACTCCTTTATCATCTTTTCGAACCATCCAACGTAGGAACATATTCAGCCGTTTGCAACTCGACCCCCGAATGGGTGTTGCAATGTGTTTACGGGTTCTATGAGGGGCCTCTTCTAACGAGAAAAAAGAAGTATGAAAATGAGATAACCCAGCGAATGCACTCCATTCAGCTGTTTTTGTGGGGATAAATGCACACTCAAGTGACTCATTGACTTCATAATGATGTTTTAACCAATGAATAAAATAGAGTGCATCTGTGGCATTGAAGGTTCGGTGCTTAAACGAAAGAAACCGTTTTAAGTCTGCCTCCGAATGATGAAGTATAAAATCATGGGGAGAATTATCCATAAACCCAAGAAGTTCCTGACATTTATGGATAATCGTCTTACGTTGTCCCCACGCTAATATCGCGGCAAAAAAACCGGCGATTTCAATATCCTGTTTTTTTGTAAACTGATGAGGAATGGAAATAGGATCGTTTTCAATGAACCCGACGACATTGTATTTGGCATACATTTCCTCTAGTAAATCGGCGATTTTTCCGTGCATACTTACTTCTTTAGAAGCTTTCCAACTAGATAGACTAGTACTCTAGATAAAGCGGAAAAAACAGTTAACATTCCTGTAAAAACCAATGAAAACAGAGTAATGATTGGATACATCAAGGCAAAAAATGCTGTCCAAACTATTTCTTTCCACTTTTTTTCTTCTTTGATTGGTTCTAAAGACATCTCTTTTTTATTTTGGATAAACCATGTACGATATTTCTGCACGTAAACGATTATCCTTTGGTTGTAACTTAACAAATGCGGCAGGTGAAACCCGAATCATCACTCCATGGTTCTCACCAATTTCGGGAAGTGTTCCGATTACCTTCACGAGAACACTCGCACCAGTAGCTTCGTTCCGTACTTTGACCAAAGAGCCAATAGGTGCCTCCCGATGAAGAGCTACGTGTTTATCACTTTTGTTTTGTGTTTTAATGACTTCTGCAATACCTAACTCCGTAACAGGGACAGCCATCAAGTCTCTTTTATCCACTCCATACATTGTACCAATCGGCTTTACAAGCATTTCTGGAGTAACTTTACCTGTCAACACTAACTCTTGGCCTGGCTTGAGGTTTTCATCCGTTAGGTTATTCCACTGTTGGATTAAGTTCACAGGAATGTCATAAAGACGACTTATAGCAAACAACGTTTCTTTTTCCTTTACTACATGAGATTTAGCTTTAGATACATTCGAAACCATGGGTACTGGAAAAAAAATCTCTTGGTTAATCGACAAAACAAGTTCTTCCAAATTGATGTCTGGATTCAGCTCTTTGAACTCATCAAGTGAACAATTGTATTTCTTTAATAAACTGTAAAGGGTTTCTCCTTTCTGAATTTGGTGGATAACCTTTGCCGTGTTTGGTGCTTTGGCAACAGTGTTCGTTTGACTGTATGAAGTCAATGCGAAAAGAAAAAACGAAAAGAAAAAAATCGAACGAATAGATACATTTGAACGGTGCATAATTTCGAGACTAATTAAGGTATGTTTATGAGGTACTTTTACATTCTCAAATGGCCCAGTCGAAGACGTAAAATAGATTTTCTTTGAGGCTAGACAATAAAAAGAATAGCACAAATATATATTATTCTAGTAATTTTTCGATATCATTTATCTCAATTGGGATACGAGAGGCTAAATCTACCGGACCGTCGGTTGTTAGCAATACATCTGTTTCCAGTCTTATTCCGATTCCCTCCTCTCTTATATAAATTCCGGGCTCACAAGTAAGTAGCATACCTGCTTGTAAATCCATCGAATAATCACAAGTATCATGCACATCCAAGCCTAGATGGTGACCAATACTGTGTGGGAAATATTTTTTAACTTTTTCTCTTTTTTTTACCTCATCCTTAAAATCATTTGCACTTAGAAGACCTAAATAAACCAATTGTTCTGCTACCTTTTCCTCCGCAAATAGCTTCCAATCCTGTATAGATATACCTATATTCAGTTCTGCTATACATTGACGCATGATGGTCAATACGGACGAATATACCTCTTTTTGTCTTTTTGTAAACCGGCCATTTGCAGGAATACACCGCGTGATATCCGCCTTGTAATTAGCATAAGATGCACCAAAATCCATCAATATGAGACTGTTGGCTTCTATTCGTTGGTGATTTGTCACATAGTGCAATACATTAGCGGCCCCTCCGCTTGCAATAATTGGCTGAAAAGCATGCCCATCTGCACCTAACTGTAGCATTTTGTACGTCAAAGCTGCCTCAATTTCGTATTCAAACGTACTCTTTTTTACTTGTTTACACGCAAACTCAAATGATTGGTGCGTAATTTCTATCGCTTTCTCTATCGTCCTAATTTCTGGCTTAGACTTACACGTTCTTAAGGGTTTAGTCAAAACAGACAATGGGACTATCTCCCCCGCAAAGATTGAGATTAACTCTTTCGCAAATAACTCCGCAGTTGTCTTCGGATGTGAAGAAAATGGAATTTCTTTAACATTAACATAAATCTTCTGTATTCTGGGCAAATACGTACGTATACTCTCTTTCCAATCCCCTGTACTCACAATTTTTTCGTCTGCAATCCCAGATAGCACAGACGCCTCATTTGATGTTAATTTTTGACCTTCCCATGTTGCAATCCATGCATCCGTTTTACGAATAAATAGCGACTCACTAACCTCCCTATTACCATCTAGATAATACATAAAAACCGTATCTTCTTGGTCGATGCCCGTAAGATAGTACAAGTCACTTTGTTGGGTAAACGGATAAAATGCATCCGCATTGATAGGCATTAAGTCATTTGAAAAACAAATTACGAGCGAAGAAGGAGGTAACGACTTGCGTAGTTTTTCACGGTTCTCTCGAAAGAACTCAGCTGGTAGAGGAGTGTATTTTGTCATAAAAAAGGAGAAATTCCGAATTACAATAAACGGTATACAAAAATGCCTGCATGTTTTTTTATCCGATTTGTATAACCTGAAATCGTTTCATTGCTCAATTCAACTTTCTTGTTTTCAGAGGATGCGTGTACAAAACGGAGGGTTTTATCTACCCAGACTGCGATTCCTTCGTGATTTACATCAAGGCCATCAATTGTTGATGTAAAAGCAATAATATCCCCAGATTGAATAAGATTTTGATTGGCTTCAATGGAGTCTTTAGGCAAATAAAAAAAAGAGGCTTGTGAAAGCACTGATTCTTGCACTTTTATCTTATTCCATTCTTTGATTGGGATATTCATTGGATATAGTCCCTTATGAGTCGTCATAAATTGAATCTTTTTTTCAAGAGGCTTTCCTGTATCTTTCAAGACGTCTCTGACAATTCCTTTTTGGTTTGCTTGCAAAATCCATCCTGAAAAATAATGTAAACGAGAGCCATATCCATCTATCATCCCTTGATGATATCTGAGTTCAGCGAGCATTTTTTGGTAATTTTCAAAAGATGGCTTAGCAGAATGTGCATTTCGAGTAAGCGCAACGCAATGTTCTACAAAAGTAAAACAATCGAAAGCATCTGTCCGGCAAACGAGTGTTTCTTTGGGTTGTTCTAGTGTACCTGCAAGATAGGGTGTACCAACATATTTTTTGGCAACTCGTAAGATAGTTTGACTTGCCTTATCACTCGGATTGTTTTTGTACGTATAAATAGCATCTTGTGATTGAGCAAAAGCAAACGTGGAAGACAACACGATAAAAAGTATTGTTTTCGTTTTTTTTAAATGGAACATCAGCGTAAGGAGTTTAATCAATAATGGGTATGGGTCTATTTAAGCTTTCTTCTAGCGAAATGAACGTTTCTGTTCGTTGGATTCCTTGTATTTTTTGTATTTTATCGTGTAAAATTTCACGTAAATGTGCGGTATCTCTACAAATAAGCTTGGCAAAAATACTGTAAATTCCAGTTGTATAATTGATGTTCACAATTTCAGGTATTTGATGTAATTGTGTAGCCACCTCGTCATAAAGAGAACTTTTATCTAAATAAATACCTAAGAAAGCACTTATATCCCAACCAAGTTTAGCGATGTCTACATTCACACTACTTCCTTGAATAACCCCTTTCGATTCCATTTTTTTTACACGTACATGGACAGCTCCTGGAGATAAGAAAACCTTTTCGGATATTTCGGCGTATGATAATTTGGCATTTTCCATGAGAAGAGATAATATTTTTAAATCTAACTCATCAATATCAGCTGTTTTTGTCATTAGATGTTTTTTAGTTGTGGTAGATAAATTAAGACGATAAATAAATAATATTCAGCAAAAATAACTTTCAACCATAATTTATCTATAATTTATCTTTTATTTTTAAATAATTTGCATTCAAATAGATTTAAGTACTAACTTTGCAATATCAAATCGAAACAAATATAGCTACATGTTTTGATTTGTTTAGTTCTTTTCAACAATGTAGGATGACGAAACTGGCAGCCGTGCCCTCCTGTCTCGGGGGTGGTGAGTTCAGGACAAACACAAAGTAAAGCCGGACGGGTTTTTTCATGCACTTTACCAATCACAGCCTGAGCTTCTTTACTCAATAAACTGACATAAATCGGGTATTTAGGCATCAGCTCAGCAATAAACACCTTCTGGCCTATACCTGTCAGGTAATCTGCCGTCGGGAAATCTA
>JBKBRQ010000073.1:0-12521 GCA_046292055.1 Spirosomataceae bacterium
GAACGAAAAATATCCATCGGTCTTCGTATCAATCCACAATATGCAGAGGTAGAAACAGACATGTACAACCCATGTATTGTAGGGTCAAGATTGGGAATTACACGGGAAGCTTTGGGTGACCGTCTTCCTGAGGGTGTCGATGGCCTGCATTTTCATACCTTATGTGAGAATGATTCGTATGTCTTGGAAAGGACATTGAAACATGTAGAAGAGAAGTTTGGCGATTTATTACATCAAGTTTCGTGGCTAAATATGGGTGGTGGTCATTTGATGACACGAGAAGGATACAACCATACGCATCTTATTGAACAAATCAAACGACTTCGCGCCACTTATCAATTGGATATTATTCTTGAACCAGGCTCTGCTATTGCTTGGAGAACAGGATATTTGACTTCAAAAGTATTGGATATTGTAGATGCACAAGGCGTCGAAGTAGCCATCTTGGATGTCTCTTTCGCAGCTCACATGCCGGATACACTCGAAATGCCTTATAAACCAAAAATTTTGGGAGCAACAGATGCTATGGAAGGCAAGCCTACCTATCGAATGGGTGGAATGACTTGTTTAGCAGGCGATTACATGGGAGACTACTCGTTTGACGAGCCCCTCCAAATTGGAGATACCTTAGTGTTTGATGATATGATTCATTACACGATGGTTAAAACAACAACATTCAACGGAGTTGGTTTACCCTCAATAGGTATTTGGGAAGAGGACGAAACATTTACGTTGGTAAAATCTTTCGGATTTGATACATTCAAAGATAGGATTTAAGCCAAGGACGAATGCTGTTTATCCCGACGGAAATCATCGTACGGGCATGCCGAATACGCCCCAATAACCAAGGGCGAATGCCATTTGCTCGTACGATGATTTAAAAATGATTCTATTTCATAAGCGGCCAAATCGACATCAAAACGAGTAATAAAACAACGAGTAAGATTAGTATTTCCCAGATTAGACTCGGTTTCTCCTTCCTTTTTCGACGAGCAAAAAGCAATAGTAGCAAACCCAACGGAAGCACAAAACTGTTGAGTGTACCTGCCAAAACGAGCATCGATGCCGGTTTACCTAGGAAAACGAAAATGAACAGTGAAAACAAAATAAAACCAATTGTAGAAGACAAATCGTACTTTTCAACGAAAGAAAACTCAGTTTTTAAGAAAGAAACGGACGTATAAACTGCTCCTAGAACCGAGGTAATACCTGCTGCCCAAAGTAATATACCAAATAAAGGTTTTCCCCAGCTTCCGGCGAGCTGAATAAAAATAGTCGAAGCTGGATTAGATACATCTAGCGTAAGAAGTGGATTTTTTACCAAGACACCAACCACAACCAAAAATAACAAAAAACGAATCAGAGCAGTCATCAAAATACCCGTAACAGCACTTTTACGGACGAATAGCTGGACTTCCTCCCCTACAATTCCTTGGTCAATTAAGCGATGCGCACCAGCAAAAGAAATATATCCTCCGACAGTTCCACCAACCAATGTTAATGTGATGATTGGGTCAAATCTGGTGGGAAATACTGTAAATTGTACAACTTTTTGTGGGGAGAAATCGACGTAGAAAACAGCTACAAGGAGTAAACAAATCAAAAGTAAGCCCATCAAAACAGTAAAAAAGTCGAGTCCCGATTTTAAGAAAGGTTGATAAAAAACAAAAACAGCGATAGAACCACTGATACAGGCTGCTTGGATAAGTGAGAGCGAAGGAAAGACCAAGGATAACCCAAGTGCTGCACCTGCTAAATTACCAATATTGAAAGCAATTCCTCCGAAACTAACGAGTAAAGCTAACACGGTTCCGGCATATGGAATAGCCGTATTCGCAAGTTGTTGTGCCCGCATCCCTGTTTTCGTAACGTGTTGCCAAATGGTCAACTGAATAATAATATCCAAGAGCGTTGACAAGATAAGTACAAACCCAAAACTGTATAAGAGCTCTTTTGTGAATAGAGCTGTTTGCGTTAGAAAACCTGGCCCAACAGCAGAAGTTGCCATCAAAAAAACAGCACCTAAAAGAGAACTATTACGGGATTTTAACATATCATGAAGGAATGATTACCTGAAGAAAAAGAAATGAATACGATTTTTTCAAAAAAACAAATTACTGTGAAAACTAGCGATAATACAAATAGATAGAAAAACGTATTTTATCTACATTCTCATTCACCTTATCAGATGCCCGTGAAAGCAAGCTATTTAAAAGCCCATTTCTAGCTTTTTTTGGTTAAATTCGGGCTTTAAAACATACTAGAATCAAAACAAATCAAACAACTTTATGCGTCCGTTACTTATAATTGGTGCTCTTATCCTCTTGCTATTTGTTGGAAAACAGTTTTTTTGGGGAGAATCCAAAGATCAAAATTCGACTTCTCAAGGTGGTGCACCGGGCCAGAAAACACCAACTTCGAGTTTACCTGTTGATATCTTTATCACCCAAATAAATGATGCCGACCAACTCATTTATGCATCTGGAACAGCCGTACCGAACGAAGAAGTTGAGCTTCGTAGTGAGACCTCCGGTCGGATTGTCCAACTGAACATTCAAGAAGGCGGAGTGGTGCAAAAAGGGCAAATGATTGCAAAAATAAAAGATGACGATTTGCGTGCGCAACTGAAAAAAATCCAGTTAGAACAAACATTGGCCAATCAAATTGAGGCGAGACAAAAAAAACTATTGGACATCAATGCGATTAGTCGAGAAGAATACGATTTAGCCGTGAACAAAGTGAATACATTAAAGGCAGACGAGGAGTTACTTCGTGTTCAGTTAGATAGAACAACTATTCGAGCACCATTTACAGGACGAATCGGATTGAAGAGTATTAGTGTAGGAGCATACATCACCCCTACTAACGTCATCGCTACCTTGGTTCAAATTAACCCAATTAAAATTGACTTTTCTGTACCTGAAAAATACCTCTCCAATGTACGCGTAGGACAAACGGTACAATTCGAGGTAGATGGTTTAAAAGAAGGTTTTACCGCGAAAATCAATGCAATTGACCCACAAGTAGATGCGTCACTTCGTACGTTGCGAGTTCGCGCTGTTGCTTCAAATCAAAATAATAAATTACTTCCAGGTATGTTTACCCGCATTCAGCTTGCTGTTGCGAGTAATCGTTCCATTATGGTTCCTACAGATGCTGTTGTTCCCATATTGGATGGGAAGCAAGTGTATGTCATGCAGAACGGAAAAGCTACACCACGCCAAATTGTTACTGGGATTCGTGACCAAAAATATGTGGAAGTGTTATCTGGTTTGCAAGTTGGGGACTCCTTAATTGTGAGTGCCATCATGTCGTTACGTCCCGAAATGCCCGTTAAAGCTAAATTAGTCAAATAAACTATGTCATTATCAACCACATCTATCAAAAGACCCGTTTTGGCAATCGTCATGAACTTGATGATTATCATTTTTGGGGTAATTGGGTACCAGTTTTTAGGAGTTCGCGAATTCCCTTCCATTGACCCACCGATTGTTACTGTCCGCACCAATTATCCGGGAGCAAACGCGGATATCATTGAATCCCAGATTACAGAACCACTTGAAAAAGCGTTGAACAGTGTCGAGGGAATCCGGTCAGTAAGCTCAGCGAGTAATCAAGGATCAAGTAATATTACAATTGAGTTCAATTTGAATGTAGACATGGAACGGGCGGCAAATGATGTCCGCGATAAAGTTTCTTCTGCTGTGGCTTTGTTACCACGTGATATCGATGGTTTGCCGATTGTACAAAAAGCCGATGCAGATGGAGAAGCCATTATTTCTATGACTTTACAAAGTAATTCTCGGTCTATCTTAGAAATAAGTGATTATGCGGAAAATGTTATCTCGCCTCGTTTTGAAACCATCGAAGGTGTCAGCGGAATCCGTATTTGGGGGTTCAAACGCTTTTCCATGCGTCTTTGGATGGACCCTGCTAAGATGTCTGCCTTAAAAATCACGACGCAAGATATCAAACAAGCATTAGACAGGGAAAATATTGAACTACCAAGCGGAAAACTACAAGGGAACACAACCGAATTAACGGTAAAGACAATCGGTCGTTTCACAAATGAGGAGGATTTCAATAACATGATTATCCGGAATGAAGCCGAGCGAGTAGTACGTTTTAGAGATGTTGGATATGCTACTTTAGGTGCAGAAAACGAAGAAACTATCTTACGTTGGAACGGTGAGCCCATGGTAGGTATAGCTATTTCTCCGCAGCCAGGTTCGAATTACCTCGATATCGCCAAAGAAGTTTATAAAAGAGCAGACGAAATCAAAGCCGGTTTACCAAAGGATTATAAAATGGAAACCATCTTGGACTACACGACTTTCATTTCACAGTCTGTAACAGAGGTAGCGGAAACACTTTTAATTGCAATTGTTCTAGTTGTCCTGATTATCTTTTTGTTCTTCCGAGACTGGATTGTGGCTGTTCGCCCATTGATAGATATTCCTGTTTCATTGATTGGTACGTTCTTCATTATGTACATTCTTGGGTTTTCAGTGAATGTACTAACCCTTCTTGCCATTGTCTTAGCAACAGGTCTCGTTGTGGATGATGGAATTGTTGTGACAGAAAACATTTATAAAAAAATTGAGGAAGGCATGAAACCCATTGAGGCAGCAATCAAGGGTTCTAATGAAATCATCTTTGCCGTTTTATCTACCTCAATTACGTTAGCAGCCGTATTTTTACCCGTTATTTTCATGGAAGGATTTGTAGGGAAACTTTTCCGTGAGTTTGGCATTGTCCTTGCCTCCGCCGTCCTTATTTCGGCTTTTGTATCGTTGACATTAACCCCTATGCTGAACGCTTATTTGATTCGGAAGGACAGTAAAAAGAGTAAATTTTATATTGCTACAGAACCCTTCTTTGAGAGATTCGAGTCAAGCTACAAAAATTCACTAGGCGGATTTTTACAGAAACGATGGATGGTACTACCTATCTTATTTGTAACTGCCGGAATGATTTACTATTTTGGTAAACAGCTGAAGTCAGAACTCGCGCCTTTGGATGACAGAAGCCAACTACAAATTTCGATGTCTGGGCCGGAGGGTTCATCTTATGAATTTATGGATAGATATATCCAGCAAGTGGCGCAAATGATTCAGGATTCTGTCCCTGAAAGAAACGGTGTGCTTACAGTAAGTGCGCCTGGTTTTGCGGGCTCAGGTGGTGCAAATACCGGATTCGGACGAATTACATTGCAAGATAAATTAACACGAACAGGTCGTTCGCAGAGTGAAATTGCAGCCTATTTGAATGCGAACATCAAGAAAATTCCTGATGGACGGGCATTTATAAATGAGCAACAAACGATTTCTGTGAATAAAAGAGGTGGCTTACCCATTCAATACGTAATTCAAGCACCCAATTTTATCAAATTACGTGAGTACCTACCAACCTTTATGCAGAAAGTACAAGAGCATCCGACATTCTCGGTTTCGGATGTTAATTTGAAATTTAGTAAACCCGAATTAACGATACAAATTGACCGTGAAAAGGCAAAAAGTATGGGGGTTTCTGTGGCAGATGTAGCACAAACGATGCAATTAGCCTTTGCAGGACAACGCTTCAGCTATTTCAATATGAATGGACGGCAATACCAAGTTATTGGTCAATTTGATAGAGGGAATCGAAACGATCCATTGGACTTAAAATCGTCGTATGTAAAGAACAACGCGGGTGAGCTCATTCAATTAGACAATATTGTACGTGCTGAAGAGCAAAGTAGCCCTCCTCAATTGTATCATTACGACAGATACATGAGTGCAACCGTTTCTGCCGGTTTAGCTCCCGGGAAAACGATTTCAGATGGTATCGAAGCAATGGATGAAATCAAGGAATCATTGAACGACCCTTCAATTCGTACCACTTTAACAGGTTCTTCCCGCGATTTTGCCGAAAGTTCATCTAATACACTCTTTTCGTTCCTACTTGCTTTATTACTTGTTTTCCTAATTTTAGCAGCACAATTTGAGAGCTTTATTGACCCCCTCATCATTATGTTTACGGTTCCGTTGGCATTGGCAGGTGCTATTTTCTCACTTTGGTACTTTGACCAAACACTAAACATCTTCTCACAAATTGGTATCATCATGTTGATTGGTTTGGTAACCAAAAATGGTATTTTGATTGTTGAGTTTGCCAACCAACTGCGTGAAAAAGGAATGGAGCTCAAAGAAGCAGCCCTTGAGGCTTCTTCACTAAGACTTAGACCTATCTTGATGACAACTTTGGCAACAGCTTTAGGAGCGCTACCCATTGCAACTGCATTTGGAGCAGCAGGTGAAAGTCGGCGGTCGATGGGGATAGTCGTTATTGGTGGATTATTATTTTCCCTCATCCTCACCTTATACGTTATCCCAAGTATGTACATCTACCTCAGCAGACCTAAGAATTTTGATAAAATGAAAGAAATTGAGGCACTCGCTGAGGATGCTGCTTAATATTGAAGAAAGAAAAAGAATGAAAAAAAATACGTTATTTAGATTTGTAGTTGGCGTTTCGCTCGGATGGCTTTTAGGTCATCCTAGTGAAGCCCAAACAACTGTTTTATCCTTAGATGAAGCCATTGAGCAAGGATTAAAAACCAATTTCAATGTTCAGATTGCCCAAAAAAACGAGGATATTACAACACTTCAGATTTACAAGGGGAATGCAGGCATGTTACCAACTATCTTGGCAAATGCTGCCTTTGGGTCCAGCTTTAACTATGTAAATCAATCCTTTTTTGACGGGAGAGAAATCAACCGATTTGGTCGTCAGTACTCTCCAAGCGCAAGTGTTGGGCTAAGCTGGACACTCTACGATGGTAAGTTAATGCAAACCAATTTCATGGCATTACAAATGCAAGGGCAACAAGCAAAACACCAAACTCAACTGATCGTACAAAATACAGTTAGTCAAATTATGTCTACGTATTTTGATATACTTCGCCAAAAACAATCTGTTGAATTTCTTCAAACGATTATCAAGTATTATGATGAGCGTTTACTAATCACAGAACAAAGATGGCAAATTGGCCGTGCTTCCAAATTGGATTATTTGCAGTCTAAGACAGACCTAACAACCCAATTACTTGAGCTCACCCAAGCTAAAAACTTACTGGCAAGTGCGAAAATTCGATTAAATACTTTATTAAATCGGGATACAACATTGGATTTTGACGTTCGGGATGTTCCTTCTTTCCGGTCAGATTATCCAATTAATCAACTTATTGAACAAGCAAAAACGAGCAATCCTGAATTGCTCATTCTTCAAAAATCAATTGAGTTAGGAAGTATTGCAGAAAAACAATCATTCTCATTTACTTTACCAAGACTCTCTCTCAACTCATCATTTGCTTATTCATCTACCAATAATAATGCAGGCTTATTTCTTCTTAATCAAAATACTGGATTGAATACCGGTCTTACACTCACGTGGTCAATTTTTGATGGGCAACGCATTCGTAGAAATATCGAAACTGCAAAACTAAGAACCGAACTAGCTAAAGAGCAAAAAGCGAATGTATTTAACCAAATATTGGGAGATTTGTCTACAACGTACAACCAGTTCAAAGCTGACCAAGAGTTACTTGCTATCGAAGAAGAAAACAGAGCATTGGCAGAGGAGAATTTAACCATTTCCCTAGAAAAATACCGATTGGGAAGTTCTACTATTCTTGAGTTAAGTGATGCACAAAGACGTTTCGACACATCATTAAATAGGCTCGTCAATGCCCGTTACAACGTAAAAATTTCGGAATTGGAATTACTACGGTTAAGTGGGGAACTCATTAAATAAGTTATTCGATTGATATTAAAAAAGCCGCAAAGAGATTTTCTTTTGCGGCTTTTTTAGTTCGATTTAACGCGTGTTTTTACTTCTTTTTAGCTAATAAATCCTGTTGGATTTCAGTTAATGAAAGGGCATTGTATGTGTTTTTTGAGAGTAATCCTGCCTTTCTAGCCACAGCTACGCCGTATTTCATATCGAAGAACCCTTCCATTTCGTGCGCATCTGGGTTAATACTTATTTTTACTCCTTTTTCCATACAATACGGAATCCAACGCCAATCCAAATCAAGTCGATACGGACTCGCGTTTAGCTCCATTGTTACCTGATAGGCCGCACACGCATCAATAATCGCCTTATAATCAATCGGATATCCATTTCTTGACAATAACAAGCGCCCTGTCGGATGCCCTAAAATAGTGGTAGCAGGATGCGCAATGGCTTTGATGAGCCTGTCTGTCGCCTTGACGATATCCATCGACAAATTTTGATGCACGGATGCGACTACATAGTCAAACCCGGCAAGGAGTTCGTCTGGATAATCAAGCGAGCCATCACCCAAAATATCAGATTCGATACCCTTTAAAATCCTGAAATCTGTCCATTCTGCATTCAGTGCATCAATTTCCGCCCATTGTAACTTTACCCTTTCTGGCGATAAGCCATTTGCATAGGCGGCAGTTTGTGAATGATCGGCAATTCCAAAGTAAGAAAGTCCTAGTCCACGGCAAAATTCAGCCATTTCACGCAACGAATGCTTTCCATCAGAGTATGTTGAGTGATTGTGTAAAGTTCCTTTTAAAGATTCCCATGTGACTAATTCTTCAACTTTATGTGCTTGAGCCCATGCCCACTCCGACAAGCCTTCCCGCATTTCTGGTAAGATATACGGCAAAGAAAGTGCATCGTAATACTCTTTTTCGTCCATTCGAGGAGAATCTGTATTCAAGGCCTCTTGCAATGTCCTGCCCGTTGGAGAAACATACGATAGATGGTCTGTATGAGCTGTTAATTGAAGCTTACTTGCCACAAATTGTGGTGCCGATACTGCATGGATTTCGACTAAAATCTGATTACCTTTAAACTGCCCACGCCAAATAAACGGCTGAGAAACCTGGAAGTCCTCCACAAAGTCAGGATGTACAATGGTAATTGGTTTTGAAACATCTTGCACCACCAATAATTGAATACAAGATGCAACTTCACAATACCGGGCAACCTCTCCAACGATTTCTATTTGCGTGAAAAAGGGGGCGAGAGAATCCTGAATATCTAGCGCGATATCAGCCGCTTTATCCATACGGAGTTTGCCGGCTTGGCTTTGTAGAAAGGCAAGAGAAGCTAAAATAGCCTCTTGGGTTTTTATCCCAAAACCCTTTACAGTGGCGATTAAACCATTTTCACAAGCTATTTGTAAATCATTCAGGTTATCAAGACCTAGTTCCTTCCAAAGAATTTTAATTTTTTTTACACCAAGTCCCTTGATTTTGAATAAATCTAGCAGTCCATCAGGTGTTTGAAGAAGTAAGTCATTTAACTCTTTCAATTGCCCCGTATCTACTAATTCACGAATATTTTGCGCAACTAATTTCCCAACGCCTTGTATACCTGTTAATTCATTTAATGACATAGCAGCCAACGGTTCAAGGACTTTGCCCAACGAATAGGAAATGGTACTATATGTCTTGACACGGTTGGCGTCTCCATCGTGTAACTCAAGAAGCTTAGCGGTTATTTCTAGGGTATCTAGTATGTCAGAGTTTGTCATTTTTTTAGTAGCTTTGAAGCCTAAACTTGAAAGAAAACCCTAAATTAAGGTCATTCCATGAATAATTCGTTGTTTCGAAGAAAAAATATCAACCAAGCCGTTCAAGAGCTAGAGGGCGGAAATGGGCTACTCAAAACCCTTGGACTAAGAGATTTAGTTTCCTTTGGTATTGCGGCTATTATCGGTGCAGGCATTTTCAGTACAATTGGTTTAGCCAGTTACAATGGGGGTCCTGCCGTTTCATTACTCTTCGTTTTTGTTGCCATTGCTTGTATTTTTACTGCATTATGTTACGCGCAATTTGCCTCCATGGTACCTGTTTCGGGAAGTGCCTACACCTATGCATATGTTTCTTTTGGTGAATTATTTGCTTGGATTATTGGGTGGGCGCTCATTCTAGAGTACGCAGTTTCAAACATGGTTGTTGCGATTTCATGGTCTGAGTATTTCACCTCTATGTTAACAGGATTTGGCATTATTTGGCCCGCTTATCTAGCTATCGACCCCGGCACAGCAAAAACTGCATACGAGACACTTCAAGCTGCCATTTCTTCTGGTACTGTACAAAATTTACCACTCAAAACGATTACCTCTGCTGAAGCATACAAATTGGCACCTGAACTTTTTGGTCTTAAAATACTTTTTGACTTACCAGCAGGACTTGTTACCTTATTGATAACAAGCTTGGTCTATGTCGGAATAAAAGAATCAAGAACAGCTAGTAATCTACTGGTTATCTTAAAATTAGGCGTCATTTTTCTTGTTATTATTGGTGGTGCTTTCTTTATCAAACCGGAAAACTGGTCTCCCTTCGCTCCCAACGGCATCGACGGTGTTTTAAGTGGTGTTGCAGCAGTATTTTTTGCATTTATTGGTTTTGACTCCATCTCAACAACTGCCGAAGAATGCAAAGACCCACAACGAGATTTACCCAAAGCTATGTTACTTGTTTTGTTAATTTGTACTGTCTTGTACGTTATCATTTCACTCGTATTGACTGGTATGGTCAGCTACAAAGAACTTAATGTAGAAGATCCACTGGCATACGTTTTTTCATTAGTAGGAATGGACTTTGTGGCAGGTGTTATCTCAGTTAGTGCTGTAGTTGCCATTACGAGCGCTTTGCTTGTCTATCAGCTAGGTCAACCACGTATCTGGATGACAATGAGCCGAGATGGATTACTTTGGAAAAAATTTCAAACTATTCACCCGAAATACCAAACACCTAGTTTTGCGACCATCGTAACTGGTTTCTTCGTTGGTGTTCCTGCCTTATTCCTTGATTTAAACTTGTTTGTTGATTTGACAAGCGTCGGAACATTCTTCGCCTTCATACTTGTTTGTGCTGGCGTGATTTATTTGGATTATACGGGTGAATCTCAAAAAGCTAAATTTAAAATCCCGTATATAAACGGTAAGTACATTGTAGGAACTTTGTTTATTCTAACAATCTCATACGCTATTTATTCAGGCAATTTTATCTCCATGATTCAAAATAAACCTTTGATGGTTCTTTTTTGGGTTACTTGGCTAGGTTTATCTATTCTCAGTTTCCGAATCAATACATCTCTTTTTCCTGTTTGTGGAGTTTTAACAAATTTGTATTTAATGACTGAGTTAGGTTGGTCAAATTGGCGAATGTTTATCATTTGGCTCGCAATTGGTCTTGTCATTTATTTCATGTATGGAAATAAACACTCCAAATTAGCTAAATAAAGGGACATCAGGTATACATAATGAAGGGGGTAAGTCTGTGACAGATTTACCCCCTTTTGTTTGAATAATATCTGACAATCTGACAGCCATTTTTACAATGGAACATCATTTGATTCTCTTGTTTGCACTGATTATTCACATTAATTCAAACTAAAATGGTTGCAGAAAAAGGTACAATATCGATTAACACGGAAAATATTTTTCCTATTATCAAGAAATTCCTTTACTCGGATAACGAAATTTTCCTTCGTGAATTGGTTTCTAATGCGGTTGATGCAACGCAAAAAATCAAAAAACTGTCTTCGATTGGCCAATATAACGGAGAATTAGGCGATTTAACCATCAAAGTGGCGGTTGACAAAGAAAACAAAACCATCACTATTTCTGATAACGGCTTAGGTATGACAGCCGAGGAAGTAAAGAAATACATCAACCAAATTGCGTTCTCTGGTGCGAAGGAATTTGTAGAGAAGTTCAAGGAAGATGGAGACAAAAACCAGATTATCGGTCAATTTGGTTTGGGCTTTTACTCTGCCTATATGGTTGCCAAGGAAGTGGAAATCATTACCAAATCCTATCAAGATGAACCAGCTGTACGTTGGATTTGTGATGGTTCTACCACCTTCGAAATCTCGGAAGCTACCAAAGAAACACGCGGAACAGATATCATCTTGCACATCGCAGACGATGCTGAAGAGTTTTTGGAAGAGTTCAAAATTGAACAAATATTAGAAAAGTACGGTAAATTCTTACCTGTTCCTATCGAGTTCAAGGAAAAAGTAATCAATAATCCTTCTCCTATTTGGACAAAAAGTCCAAGTGAGTTAACCGATGAAGATTACAAGGCGTTTTACAAAGAGCTGTATCCTTTTAGTGAAGATCCCCTCTTCTGGATTCACCTCAATGTTGATTATCCTTTCAACTTAACGGGCGTTTTGTATTTCCCGAAAATCAAAAAAGATTTCCAACTTAACCGCGAAAAAATTCAATTATACAGCCGTCAAGTTTTCATTACAGACGATGTAAAAGATGTCGTACCGGACTTCCTTCAGTTGTTACATGGAGTCATTGACTCGCCAGATATTCCGTTGAACGTTTCGCGCTCTTATTTACAAGCGGATGGAAATGTGCGCAAAATCAATTCACACATCACAAAGAAGGTTGCAGATAAACTAAGCGAACTTTTCTATCAAGACCGTGCAGGTTTTGAGCAAAAATGGGAAAGTATTGGTCTATTCGTTAAATACGGAAT
>JBKBRQ010000074.1:0-12488 GCA_046292055.1 Spirosomataceae bacterium
CCGCCACCCAACAATTGATGAAAGACCCTTCTTTATTTTACCCAGAAGCTGGCGGATTGATTAGTTTCCCTGGTGGCCACAACGAAGGTTTCCCAGATACGTCGAAACAAATGTTTAAGGAAGTTTATGCTGCCGTAGCCGCAGGAAAACAACCTGAAAACCCAACTTTCCCTACTTTTGAAGATGGACTTCGTGAGCTTTTAATTTGCGAGCGCATCATCGAAAGTCATCGCGCACAGAAGTGGGTAAAAATCTAACATATACACTTCAAACTGTTTGCGTTCATCTTATTAAGTTTAAGATGAGTCATTTTTATTCATAAAAACGTAACACAAACAGCTTTCTATTCTTCTCTTAAACGCTTCCTTTATCTGTTGGATAAGGGAAGCGTTTTTTGTAAAATTACTTGTTCATTAAATCATTTAGTTGTAAAATTCGTTTATTATGAATCAAACAATGTATTTTTCACAAAAAATGAGCTACACGTGAGATACTTATCCCTATCCATCCTACTTTGTATATCTACTTGGGCATTTCCACAGCGCCGAACGTCCATTCCTACATCGAAGGCAACAAAAGAAGAAATAGAAGACTCCAAGACCTTATCTTATGGAGCCACGACGAATACCAATTCAGGCATTTTCGGCGGATTTGTCTTTCGGCATTCGCGCCCAATTGATATAAAAAAGGGGAAATACATCAATCGATATATTGCCTTGGAGGCAGTTAATATTCAGCATCCAAAAGAACGTGCTTTGTTACAGTTTTCTGGCTCTCGGCTTGCTGTGGGTAAAGAAAACTACTTTTTTTCTATTCGTCCAGAATATGGAAAAGAGCGGTATTTATTCAATAAAAGCGGGGAACAAGGCATTGGCTTGAGTAGTATTTTTGCTTTTGGTCCTGCGTTGGGTATTGAAAAACCCTACTACATTCGGTATCGAACAGACGGGAACCGTAACCCTGAGGTTGTTCCATACAACGCAGATATACACAATGACTTATCAAAGATTGTAGGCTCCGCGGGTATTTTCCAAGGCTTATTCAGAAATCTTGGCTTTGTGCCGGGCATACACGGAAAAGCAGCTATCAATATAGACATGAACACCTTCGGAGATAACGTAACCGGATTTGAAGTTGGCTTTACAGTAGATGTATACAGTAGGTCACCGCGAATAATGGCAGAGCAATTTACAAGCAACAAACAAGTTTATAGCGCGGCTTTTTTAACTTTGTACTTTGGGAACAAAAAAATCAAGCAATTGATTAATCCTATCAACTAATCGTATAATTGTATTCTATAGATACCTTATAAACGTATGATCGAATTACCAGTTACGAGCACACCAAGTGCTGAGACAAAAACCCGCAAACCGTCTTGGTTACGGGTGAAACTTCCGACAGGAGAAAATTTCAAGAATGTCCGTAAAATTGTTGATGACCATAAATTACACACGATTTGCCAATCTGGTAGCTGCCCAAATATGGGTGAATGTTGGGGCGAAGGAACGGCAACTTTTATGATTCTCGGCAATGTATGTACGCGGAGTTGTACGTTTTGTGCCGTCGCTACGGGTCGTCCGAACGAATATGACACAGACGAACCCGACCGTGTAGCCGAAGCCATCAAACTCATGGGGGTTAAACATGCCGTTATTACTTCCGTGAACAGAGATGAACTGAAAGACAGAGGGGCAGAAATTTGGTATCAAACCGTTACGAAAGTAAAAGAATTATCGCCCCTAACTACCATCGAAACCTTGATTCCTGACACAAAAGGAAATTGGGACGCCTTGTATCGGATGATTTCTGCAGGCCAAGAAGTCGTTTCACACAATATGGAAACAGTGGAACGCTTGTATCGCCCGGTTCGCCCACAAGCGAAATACGAACGAAGTTTGGAACAGATTCGGCGAACAAAAGAATACGGAAAACGAACAAAAACGGGCATTATGCTTGGTCTAGGAGAAACCCAAGAAGAGGTTTTTAAAGCAATGGATGACCTCGTTGCCAATGGGTGTGATATTTTAACACTTGGACAGTATCTGCAACCAACCAAAATGCACCACGAAGTCATTGAATTCATTCATCCAGACCAATTCGATATGTACAGAGAGGAAGGATTAGCTAGAGGATTAAAATATGTAGAATCGGGGCCATTGGTTCGCTCAAGCTACCATTCTGAAAGACATGTTAATGTATAATTTAGGAAAATAAGTCCACGAAAAGTACTCTATAGAACCTATCTATTGAGTACTTTTCTTTTTTACGAAAGTATATGAAAAAAGCGGATTTTATACTTGTAGGAGGTGGAATGGCAGGATTATCCCTTGCCTACTATCTATCGACTGACCAACGATTCCAGGGCAAGTCTATCCTACTCATTGAGCCAGAGGAAAAACATGCTAATGATAGAACGTGGGCTTTTTGGCAGAGAGAAAGTAGTGTATTTGATTCCATTCTGTTTCAAAAATGGTCTACCGTACGTGTATTTTCATCTGAAAACACAGTCTATTCATTGGATATGGAGGACTATACCTACAAGTTGCTTCGTGGAATTGATTTTTACCAGTTTGTACAAAAAGAATTAACTCAAAATCCTTACTTTCAACTACTTAAAGACAAATCCACAAAAATAGAAGATAAGGGCGATGTCGTAGAAGTAACAACAAATGAGAATGGTATTTTTACCGGAACCTATGTTTTTGATAGTTCATTTCCTTTAGTAGCAAACTATCCGTATCGGCATTATTTAAAGCAGCATTTTAAGGGCTATGTGGTTGAAATGGAACGTCCAGTTTTCGATACCAAAGAGCCAGAAATGATGAATTTTGCAGTTGAGCAACTTGACGGCGAATGTACCTTCATTTATATTTTACCATTTACAGAAACGACTGCCTTAGTTGAGCTTACCTTATTTTCGCCAGACTTACTGACGAAAGAAAGATACATTCAAGTTTTAGAAGACTATCTAGCAACTCGTTTTTCTGGCGTAATCTATCAAATCAAAGAAGAAGAATGGGGTGTTATTCCGATGAGTGATGTACCTGCTGACGAGCAAGTTACCCCCCGAACATTCCGCATTGGAACATCGGGCGGTTATACGCATCCAGCAACAGGCTATACGTTTGCATTTACACAAAAATGTCTACAGCGATTGGTAGAATTTATAGCTCAAGCCAACGGAAAACCCGTCGTACTCCCACATACTTTCGCTCAACAAAAACATACGTTTTATGCAGCTGTTTTATTGAACGTGCTGGATAAAAAGCGTTATCCTGCACCCGATGTATTCATTCGTTTGTTTCAAAAGAATAAACCTTCGTTGGTTTTTAAATTTTTGGCAGCAGAAACTACATTTTGGGAAGAAATAAAGGTTATGTGGAGTACACCTATTTTCATTTTTGGGAGGGCTGCGTTGGCTGTTATAGGAAGACGAATAAAGGAAAAAATCAAAAAATAGAATATCTAGTTTATAGAAAAAAATTGGATAAATTATCTTAATTAAAATATAAATAAAGATTTTTTCACTTACATTTTAAGATTAAACAAAAAATATGCAAATTTGCATCAGCATCAAGAGTTCGAGTAATTCAGTCATTTGAATAACCCGAAGCCAACCGAGTAAAGAAACGCTACGGTGGTTAATAAAAGATGTGGGTCTACTCCGACCAAACTAGTTTCGGTAAGCTCCCTCCCTTTTCTCTTCCGATGGCACCTTGTATATATCACATTTAATTGTACATTCATTATGCCGTATTTATTCACGTCTGAGTCTGTATCAGAAGGACATCCAGACAAAGTGGCCGACCAAATTTCTGACGCCTTGATTGACCATTTCATGGCCTTTGATCCTACTTCAAAAGTAGCTTGTGAAACATTGGTAACAACGGGACAAGTCATCTTGGCGGGGGAAGTCAATACAAAAACCTATTTAGACGTACAAACCATTGCACGTGAAGTCATCGCACGTATTGGTTATACCAAATCTGAATACATGTTTGAAGCCCATTCGTGTGGGGTGCTTTCAGCCATTCACGAGCAGTCAGCAGACATTAACCAAGGGGTTGATCGCCAAGCCAACGATTCTTTTGAAGACAAAGCCAATGCACAAGGTGCAGGAGACCAAGGCATGATGTTTGGTTATGCCACCAAGGAAACGGATAATTATATGCCATTGGCACTTGATTTATCCCATAAAATACTGCAAGAGTTAGCTAATATTCGCAAAGAAGGTACACTAATGCCTTATTTACGTCCAGATGCAAAATCTCAAGTCACGATTGAATATGCAGACGACAACACGCCAATTCGTATTGACACAATCGTGGTTTCTACGCAACACGACGATTTTGCAGATGACGAAACAATGCTCACCAAAATCAAGGAAGACATTATTTCGATTGTCATTCCACGCGTTAAGGCGGGCTTGAAAGATAGCATTCAAGCATTGTTTAATGACGACATTTTGTATCATATCAACCCAACTGGGAAATTCGTAATCGGTGGACCACATGGGGATACAGGTTTGACGGGACGTAAAATCATTGTCGATACCTACGGTGGAAAAGGCGCACACGGAGGCGGTGCGTTTTCAGGAAAAGATCCTTCGAAAGTAGACCGCTCTGCAGCTTACGCAACGCGCCATATTGCTAAAAATTTGGTAGCTGCAGGCCTTTGTGACGAAGTATTGGTTCAAGTTTCGTATGCGATTGGTGTGGCTAAACCTTGCGGTGTGTATGTAAATACGTACCAAACAGCAAAAGTCAAAGATGCGGATGGTCGTGTACTTTCTGACGGAGAAATCGCGCAGAAAATTCAAGAAATATTTGACTTACGTCCGTATGCGATTGAGCAAAGATTAAAGTTACGGAATCCAATCTACTCAGAAACAGCCGCGTATGGCCACATGGGTAGAGAATCAAAGACTGTAACTAAGATATTTGAAAATGCGGGACAACGCGCAGAAATAACTGTTGAATTATTTACTTGGGAAAAACTTGACTACGTAGATAAAATCAAAGAGGTATTTCAAATCGCTTAATGATAAATCATTTACCAAAAAGGGAATAGGGCCAACTTATTCCCTTTTTCTTTTGGCTTAGTTTTTGTAATAGAGATATAGAACATGAAAAAAAGTCCAAATGAAATTCTTCAGTTACGTCCCATATTTCTTACTTTTCACACTTCACATTGCATTTGCCCAACAAAAAGGATTAACTCCTGATGCCCTTCTGCAACTTCAAAAAGAAGACAGAGCAACTAAAGTAATTGACCTTCGAACGTCCGAACAATTCCAGCGTGGTCATTTAAAGTTTGCCCTCTCTATTGATTACGAGCAAGATAATTTCTTGGAGAACTTACGACTCCGAGTACCAAGAACCGTACCACTTGTTCTCTATTGTTCGACAGGCAAACTGAGTAAAGAAGCACAAACCTATATTTCAGAACTAGGGTACAGCCGTGTCTATTATTTAGAAGGAGGCTTTGACAAGTGGGTCACCCAAGCCAAACCTTATGTATCTGATTACCAGACCACTGAACCCATTGCTTCGATTACATATCCGCAGTTGCAACGTTCAGCCCAGCAATTCCCTTTATATTTCGGTCTATTTGTTGAACCCACTTGTGAAGCATGTAAAAGAGAAACTCAATTGATAAGTGAGGTATTTCCAGAAGCACAAGTCATTTCTCTGAGTGGGCAACGTGTAATTGGTTTGCAAGAACAATTAAACATCAAACAATACCCTACCCTGCTTGTCTTTAAAAACGGAAACCAAGTTTGGCGAATTGACGGTACGGTTAGTCGAGAAGAGCTACAAAAGTTGAGGATACAATTAAATCTATCCGAAAATTAGAAAGTTGCATAGATTCCTTTTGATGTAGATACATACAAATGGCAAAAATTATGTAAGTTTGGGGTGCTAAGAACCAAAATACAGACAATATGATTGCCTTTTTAGAAGGAAAGCTTGCTCAAAAAGACCCTACTCATGCGATTATTCAGGCAGGAGGTGTAGGTTATTTCGTTAAAATTTCCTTACAGACATTTAGCCAATTACCTGAAATCGGAAGTACCCCAGTACTCCTCCACACAATGTTGATTGTTCGGGAGGACTCACATACGTTGTTTGGTTTTTCTGAGCTAGATGAGCGTCATTTGTTTGAGGATCTAATTTCCGTTTCGGGTATAGGCCCAAGTATTGCGATGGTCATGCTTTCGTCGCTTTCCACGCATGAAATCCGGCAAGCGATTATCCAAGAAGACGTCAAGACAGTGCAAAGTATCAAAGGGATTGGTGCCAAAACAGCCCAACGCGCAATTATCGAATTAAAAGATAAATTGAGAAAAGAAAACGCGATGGGTGGTGGAACAACAGGCATGCCTTTGGTTCAGGTTGCCCCGAATCAAGTGGTTCGACAAGAAGCATTGGCCGCATTGGTAACCTTAGGAATACCAAAGGCTACTGCTGAGAAAAGCATCGACATTATTATAAAAAGAACAGGAGCAGATATTACCGTGGAAGAATTAATCAAATTAGCTCTTCGATAAATCCATTTTAATTCCAATTAATAAGGGATAGACTAAGAAAGCGCTGAAGTCGTTATTCTAGTTGACTTGATGTAAAGACCAAACCTACTTTGTACAACACCCTATGTATCAACGTACTACCTATTTCCGTTTTCTTCTCTATTCGATTTTTCTTTCCTTCTTTTTTACGGTAGGTCAGACATACGGTCAGTTAAAACAAGACACAACCGCCGTTACAAAAGGAAGTACAGCTCCTGTATTTCGATGGCAAGACAGTTATTTAAATCGGTTTTCAAGCCCTACATTCCAGTCGCCTTTTCTATCCATAACCCCGTCTTCAACCAAAACGACAATTCAGTTAGCTCCCAATAATGACCGATTTTTACTCGATGAAAAAATTGCGAATCAATTCGCTTATAAACTTCCCCAAGTACTAACTTTCAATGAGTATGCAAGCCTACAAGCCACGGCTGTCCGGAAACAACTGATGCGGGAATACGAAAATCAAGCCGATGGAACAAGTAGCGTAGCTGGAAGAGGACTACTTCCCCAATTAGAGAAAAATCCAGTAATTGATAGACTATTCGGTGGAAAAGTACCTGAATTTAGACCCAAAGGTTTTGTTACTATTGACTTAAAAGTAGGAAGCCAATATGTAGATAACCCATTGATTCCCTTATTTAATCGCCGAACACGTATCTTTGACTTTGACCAACAAATCAACATAGATTTCAATAGTTTATTTGAAGGATTAAGTTTACCAAGTGGTATGCGCCCCACTGCCGGAGGTGGTTTCCCGAATGGATTAGGGCAAAATTTTACTCAAAACGTACTTCCAGATAACTTTGGCGCCAATCGAGAATTTCCTACCTCCGCCAACTTAGCCGGTGCAGCAGCTAGTCTCAACCCTTCGAATGCACTGCGGGAAAAAATGGGCATTCAAGGCAATTTTGATACAAAATCGGCCTTTCAATTTGAGAATAGATTCAAATTGAATTTCAAGAATGACCCCGAAGACATTCTTCAACTTTTGGAACTTGGTAATGTCAGTATGCCCGTCCGCAGCCAATTAATCCCAGGAGTAGACAATCTGATGGGGGTGAAAGCGGGTCTTCGGTTCGGCAAATTAGACATTACAACCGTATTTGCGCAACAACGCTCACGGACAGAATCTATTATGGTCAATGGAGGAAACCAAAGCAAACCCTTCGAACTCCGCGTCGATAATTACGACGAAAACAGACACTTTTTTCTAGGGCATTTCTTCCGAGAAAATTACGAAAGGTCCCTTAGAAACCTCCCAGTAGTTACATCCGGCGTTCGGATTACGCGTGTAGAAGTATATGTAACCAACCGGACGAATACAGTAAATACCATGCGAAACTTAGTTGGTATTACAGATTTAGGCGAAGCAAAACCTGCAAACCCTACCGTTATAAAAAGTCCTAATCCAACTAGCCCAGCAGGAAACCAAAGTAATTCGATTTTTGACCAACTTCAGAATAATCCCGGGTTTCGAGTCATTGACAATACAACCCGTACACTCACTGATTTAGGGCTCCGAACGGGCGAAGATTTTGAAATCTTACGTGGGGCAAAACGATTAACAGACAGAGAATTCGACTTACAACCTGAACTTGGCTACATTTCTTTAACAACTCCCCTCCGAAACGATGAAATTCTCGCTGTATCTTACGAATACACATACAACGGCCGAAACTACAAAGTCGGGGAGCTTACAGAAGACTACTCGTTCAGAAAAGAAGACGAAGTATTGATGCTTAAATTAATCAAATCGTCAACGATTCGTAACCGTTTGAATCACCCAATGTGGGACTTAATGATGAAAAACGTGTATTCTCTTTCGCAGGGGCAGATCAGTAAAGAAGGGTTTCAACTTCGTATTTTATACAAAGATGACCGAACAGGTATCGACAACCCGAACTTGCAAGAAGGAAGAAAACTCAAAGATAAACCATTGATTGAAGTCTTGGGCTTGGATAAACTGAATTTCAATGGAGACCCACAACCAGATGGAAATTTCGATTATGTAGAAAGAATAACCGTCAATGAACAACAAGGCAAAATCATATTTCCTGTACTTGAGCCTTTCGGTTCACACCTCAGCCGATTCTTTGATGCAGATGAGCAAGCCTTGCGCGACAAATACGTTTTCAACGAACTTTACAGAGGAACTTTGATTGATGCGCAACAAGTTACAACCAAAAATAAATTCTTCTTATCGGGAAATATTCGTTCAGGAAGTGCAGAAATACCCCTTCCTCTGGGTGCCTCCCCGCAGTCTGTCCGCGTGTATGCAGGAGGGGTCCAACTACAACAAGGAGCTGATTATGTGGTAGATAGTCAATTAGGTCGCATTAAAATTGTCAATCAAAGTATTTTAAATTCGTCTCGTCCTATTCGTATTGACTTTGAACGACCAGACTTATTTGATGCACAAATACGACGTATGTTTGGCGTTCGGCTTGATTATGTTGCCAGTCCTTACCTTCGTTTAGGTGCGACACTCATGGACTTACGTGAAAATACGCCTGGTTTTATTACCCGAACTGCCGTTGGTATGGAGCCCGTAAATAATACACTTTGGGGCGTGGATATTAATTTTCAGCGAACTTCGTATGCAATCACAGACTTGCTGAATAAATTCCCTACTATTCAATCCAAAGAAAAGTCAAGTATTTTATTCAATGCCGAATTTGCGCAGCTGCTTCCAGGTGTTAATAACCGGAGAATCAACAACAGTGCCATGATTGATGATTTTGAAGCAGCACGAAATATCAACGACTTAACACGGCAACCAACTCGCTGGAGACTCGGCTCTGTACCGGAACAATTCCAGGAAACTGGGCAAAGTATTTACGGGTATAACAACCGACGCGCTAAAATTGCGGCTTATACCTTAGACCCAACGTTATTTTTCAATGTAGGGGTTTTCAATACAGGTATCGGAGCTGGACTCCCTCCTGGATTAACAGCAGATAATAACGCGTACGAACGTGGGTTTGAAATCCAAAGTATTTTCCCTGGCCGTTCACGTCCTCCACTCGGACAGCAACCACCCATTGCTACACTAGATATTTCGTATTTCCCATCTGAACGAGGCATGTACAATTACAATACAGACCTCACTCCTGATGGGTTCCTCAAGAATCCACGAAGAAACTTTGGGTCAATCATGCGAGGAATTACGTTTGATGCCGACTTTGACAATACCAACGTAGAATACATCGAATTCTGGATGTTAGACCCATTTGCAGATGTTGTGCGCGATGGAACAGTCAATGGAAACAAACGAAACACATCAGGTGGAAAGCTCGTATTTCAACTAGGAGATGTCTCAGAAGATGTTATTCCGGACAATCGTTTCAACTTTGAAAATGGCATTCTACCACTCGAAAGTGCTACATCTGAGCCTATTACAACCCTTTGGGGAAAAGCGCCACGTGTCCAGTATATCAACGATGCCTTCGATGCAGCTGAAGCCTCCAGAGCAAAGCAAGATGTAGGACTTGACGGCTTATCCAACGCAGACGAGCGAACATTCCCACACATTCAATCTTTCTTGGCGGACATTCGAACAAAAGTTTCGGAAGATGTATATCGAGTTATCGAACAAGACCCATCTAATGATGATTTTGTCTTTTTCTTAGACCCAAGATTCGACCAAACAGACCAAAAACTTACAGCACGCTTCAAAAATTATTTGGGGATGGAAGGAAACTCCCCTGTAACAAATACGAATGTTGCCATAACACCTTCCAATTCGCCGGCTTCAGACAAAGAGGATATCAACGGAGACAATACCATCAACGACATTGAGGCATATTATGAATATGAAATTCCTCTTCAGCCTAGCGGACAAGACATTGGAAAAGGATTTATCGTGGATCGGGTAACTTCAAACGGGCTCAATTGGTATCTTTATCGCGTGCCCATTCGGCAGTTTAGCAATAAAGTAGGAAATATCAACGGCTTTAAATCCATTCGCTTCTTACGCACTGTTCTGACAGACTGGGAGCAGCCCGTTGTACTTCGTTTTGCGACTCTCCAACTCGTAGCTAATCAATACAGGATATTTACAAATGACCTAAATACCAATGGATTAGCTGAAATACCTGAACCTTACGATGCAAAAGTCCGTGTGGCGACAGTAAACATTGAAGAAAATGGCTGTACCGAAGCAGGTGATTGTGGCGTAAAAGAAGGACAAACTCCTTATGTTGTTCCTCCTGGTTTTGTACGTGACCGTGATTTTTCACAATTAGGGCAAATCCAATTCAATGAGCAATCGCTCAGTTTAGGTGTGACGGATTTACGCGATGGCGACGCGCGTGGTGTATTTAAGAACACCCGGCTAGACCTCAATATGTACAAAAGATTGCAGATGTATATACACATGGAAAACGAACAAAACGAGGATTTCCAAACAGCTGCTTTTCTACGTTTTGGCACAGATTTAAAAGAAAATTACTATGAAATTGAAGTACCAAGACTCAAAGCTACACCAAACGGTTCTATTAATGAATCTATCATTTGGCCAGTAGAAAATGAAATCGATTTTCCTCTGGATTTGCTTAGAGCTCTGAAAGTAGAAAGAAATACAAATGGAAGAAATCTGACTACTCCATATTCCAAAGAAGTTGAAGTAGATGGATTTGCATTTGACAGTCAACTTGGCCAGCGCTCCATTGATGTAAATAGAACCTATAAAATTACGGTTGTAGGAAACCCAGACTTAAGTGCCGTTCTAACAACTATGATTGGTGTCCGGAATCCCACATCTCCTGACCAACAACCCAAGACCTTTACCATTTGGGTTAATGAATTACGTATCAATGGCTTTGATCAAACATCTGGCGAAGCTGGTATCTTCTCAGCGGACATTCAACTCGCTGATGTGGGTTCTGTCCTTGTAAACGGAAGTATGAGTACATTTGGTTATGGAGGAGTGCAAAGCAAAATTGCCCAACGTTCACGGGAATACCATCAATCGCTTGGCGTAGCGACAAGCCTTGCATTGGATCGTTTCTTACCTCAAAAATGGAATTTGAGTATTCCATTCTTTATGAGTTATGACCAACAAGTGATTCGCCCGCATTTCAATCCTCTTGATCCAGATGTTACGTTAGAAAGAGCGCTAGAGGCAATCCAAGACCCCATTCAACGCCAAAATTACCGAGATTTAGTACTTGACCAGAGTATAAGTAGAGGATTTAACTTTGCTAATGTGCGTAAAAATAGAGGGTCAAACAGTGGAAATTCACACGTCTACGACATCGAAAACTTCTCTTTTACCTTTGCCCAAAATTCTGTCACACGGCAAAATATTCTCATTGATGAATACACCTCTGACCAAAATAGAGCGGGCTTAACGTACCAATTCCAGCCAAAACAAATTACGTGGGAACCTTTCAAACAAATGAAGTCTGAAAAAAATAGATTCACTTGGTTAAAGGACTTCAATGTCTCGCCGCTTCCCACTTTAATCGGCTTCCGAACAGATTATGACAGAAGTTATACCAAAACATTGTTCCGAAATACCGACTTAAACTCGGCAGGTGTTCAGCCTAACATTCAAAAGTATTTCAATACGAACCGTTTCTATGATGCACAATGGAATTTGACACGGAGTATTTTGGTAAACTACAATGCACGGCAGAGCGCTATTATAGACGAACCTTTCGGGGAAATCAATACGCAAGCAAAACAAGACTCTTTGTGGCGAAGTTTCTGGACTTTTGGCCGAGCAAAAAATTACGAACAAACCATGCAGGCGACATACCGCTTGCCTTTGGATAAATTTTTCCTTCTGGATTGGCTACAAGCAGATGCCAAATACAACAATCGTTTCTCCTATCGTGCAGCCTCATTTGGTATTGCAGATTCGCTCAATGTACTTTTCGGAAATACCATTGAAAACGGCAGAGAACAAGCAATT
>JBKBRQ010000075.1:0-12058 GCA_046292055.1 Spirosomataceae bacterium
GTCCCGTCCAGATGTGTGCCGTTGGATTTATCTCAGCAAGCATTTGTTGTAACTCTTTAACCACAGCGGGCGAAACTACATCTGTTTTCACGAGAAGTATGTGATTGCTGTAGGAAATTTGCGTGATGGCTTCTTCTGTTTCTTGGAGTTGCTGGGTTATCAACGAGGCATCGACAAGACAAATCACACGGGCTACTGGAAATGCACCTCGCAAGGCGGGCGTAATAAGAAAAGGGGTAAGAATACCGCTCGGATCTGCAATGCCTGTTGTTTCAATAATGAGCCCGTTTAATTCTTTATCTTTTTTATGAATTTCATTCAATAATGTATAGAAATCTTCATTGAGCGTACAACAAATACAACCTTGCGTCAGGGTCATTACTTTTTCCGTATTCCCGATAATGAGCTCGCTGTCAATGTTTTCTTTCCCAAATTCATTTTCAATAATAGCTAGTTTTTGGGTGGACAAATGAGCAAGAAGGGCATTCAAGAAAGTGGTTTTTCCTGCGCCTAAAAATCCAGTAATGATTGTTACGGGTATTGCCATAAATCTTTCTTTGTTCATAAAAAATGGGCTCAAGAAAATCTTGAGCCCATTTTATCAACGTAATTTTTCTTCAAACAGTTTTAAAATGCGTTTGTATTCATCAGCCCATGAAGTTGGCTCCACAAAACCATGGTCTTCCATAGGATAACTTGCTAATTCCCAGTTTTCTTTGCGTAATTCAATCAACTTTTGAGATAAGCGAACGACATCTTGGTAATGCACATTGACATCAACTACTCCATGGCACATCAATAGATTATTTTTTAATCCAGCTGCATGATAAATAGGCGATGAACGTCTGTATGCTAAGGAATCTGTATGTGGTTCATTCAAAATATTGGCGGTATAACCGTGGTTATAAGCTGCCCAGTCGGTCACAGGACGAAGAGCCGCGCCAGCTTTAAATACATCCGGCGTGGTGAATAAACCCATTAATGTGATAAATCCACCGTAAGAACCACCGTAAATACCCACTTTTTTCGGGTCAATTCCATGATTTTTTACCAAATAATTCACACCATCTACTTGGTCAGTCAAGTCTTTTCCACCCATGTGTCGGTAAATTCCTGTGCGCCAATCGCGACCATATCCCGCTGAGGCACGGTAATCTATGTCCAAAACAGTATAGCCTTTGTCCACCAATAAATTATGGAACATATATTCCCGGAAATAGCTACTCCACCAATAATGGGCGTTTTGCAAATACCCTGCACCGTGTACAAATACAACTGCTTTTTTGTTTTTTACCTTGCTGGTAGGTTCATAAATCCGTGCATACACGTCTTGTCCATCTTGTGCTTTAAACGTAATTACTTTTGCTGCACGCCATGGATATTTTTTAAACTCGTCTGTTAATGAACTCGTTACCTGCACTCGTTGAGAAGGATTAGCCACAGGAGCAAGAAATAACTCCCACGGTTTATTGGTTTCTGAGTACAAGATAGCCATCCATTTTTCATCGGGTGAAAGAGAAACATCATTTCCCCCCACACCTGTTGTGAGTTGTTCACGTACTCCACCTTGTACAGACATTTTGTAGAAATGCTTTTGTCCGGGATGTACTTCATTGGTGGTTAAGTAAAAGAACTTTTTATCTTTGGAAAGTTCAACCGTTTGTACTTCAAATTTACCTGATGTTATTGCTTTTTTCTCGCCCGTAGCGACGTTCATTGTATAGAGATGTGAGTAGCCGGTTTCTTCCGACTGAAAGTAACATGTCTGTTCGTCTAGCCAACCAAAAGTGGCGCCCCCCATCGACCAGCCAATGCCGGGGCCGGCAATCCAAGCTTCATCACGCTGTCTATCCAAAGAAGTAATATCACCTGTTTTTGGATTCAAACGCACAATCCAACGATCTTTGTTGTCTTGTGAACGAACAATTCCGACGGCATACGTACCAAGTGGAGACCACGAAAAATCGGAAATGACCACTTCTCTTGGTGCCTTAAACAAACGAGCCGTATCTCCATAATCTGCCAAAAACACTGGTTTGTCCAAAATACCTGGCAATTTATTTGCGCGAATCGGCCAAACGGTATCGTGTGCAATTTCATAAATAAAACTGGTGTACGTGGGCAAAGGCGAGCCTACTTTGGTACGTGCTGGGATGTCCGTTGTATAACCCGATTGTGTTACATAATTTGGGACGATGGTATTTTGTGCGTCTTTGGGGTTTTCAGCCAATGTATATGTTACGAAACTACCATCTGGACTTACAGTAACATTTTGGATTCTTTTCCCGTCCAAATAAATCTTTTTAGGGCCTTTAACTGGATTGTTTTTTTGGTAAGCTTCTGTAGCTTCTTTTTTCTCCTTACGTTCTTTCAAAATCTCAAAAAGTGCCAGTTGATCTTGTTCTAACCAAGCAGCTTGTTCTCCTTTTTTCTTCTCTTTTGGTTTTGAGCCTGCTTGAAAATCCGTTAATTGCTTTACGAGTCCAGTAGCAATCTCCAACTGATAGATATTGGTCTGTTTGGTAAAAAAGACAGATTGTTCATCGGCGCTAAAATACGGATTAGACTCATAATCAACCGTTTGTGTCATCCTACGGACTTGTTGCGTTTTCGGGTAAAGTAGGAATATATCCCCAGCTTTCGCAAAAACAGCCAATGAACCGTCGTGGTTATACACGACTGAACTAGGCACACGATTTTGGTCTTCTTTGCGCGTTACTTTTTGAACCGAATTGGGCGTATGAATCCCGATTTTATACAATGAATCCGCTTTGTTTTTCTCTGGATTCCAACGAAAATACACGGTTTTGCTATCTACAGACCATTCAACAGCACTAGGCGATGTACCAATCCATTGGGCAGGATTTTGCATGATTTTATCAATCGTCAAGGGAGTTTGTCCCCAAGCGAGTGATGTACAGAGAAGGAATAAAAAAAGTAAATTTGTTCTTTTCATTGTTTTATTTGATGGGTTGATAAATTTATTTGGAGAGTTCTTTTGCACGGTTCTCAGCGGCGAGCATCCCCGCTTTTATACCTTCAGCAACACCTGTTTTTTCAAAAGTAGAGAGAGCGGCTTCAGTTGTTCCACCTTTTGAGGCCACCGCCTGAATGAGTTCGTCCAAGCTTTTTTCCGCATTGTTTATCAAATGGTACGAGCCGAGCATGGTTTGTTTCACAAGCAATTGCGCCATCCCTTCTTCAAATCCCATTTGTTTCGCTGCTTCTACCATTTGTTTGACGACGTAATAAAAGTACGCGGGACCACTTCCACTAACGGCTGTCACGGCATCAATCATATCTTCATTTTCCAGATAAACAGCTCTTCCTGTGGCGTTAATGAGATTTTCTATTTTTAATAATTTGGCGAAACTGATTCCCTCTGCCGCTGTATATCCTGTAATTCCCATGCCAATCATAGCCGGCGTGTTGGGCATGGCACGTACGACCAAACCGTGGTTTAGTTCTCGCTGGATTCGCTCCATCGGGATACCCGCCATAATCGATAAGACCACTTGTTCGGCGTGTAAATGAACCGCTAACTCGCCTGCAACGGCTGAAAAATCCTGAGGTTTAACAGACAAGATGACCAAATCTGCAGTACCAATTTGCGCATGAATCGTACTGACAACTACACCTTCGCGTGCTGCTTGGAGAACATCGCAACGCTCTTTGCTTTTTTCAATGAGCAACAAGTTCTCTTTTTTTACTAAGTCGTATTGAATGAACGAACGGGCAAAAGCCATTCCCATATTGCCGCAACCTACAATGGCTATTTTCATTTGTGTTGGAAAAGTTTGGTATAATTGGTATAAATTGAGAAAAGTCCGAACAAATATACCGAATTAAGAGAAAGTTTCGAACCTCAAAACAGGCTTATCGACGAACGCCTCTTTTCTTTACCTCATTTTCTTACCCTATTTAGCCTCGAAAGGGGTTTGGTTTAGAGGAATTCATTTCTTTTGAGCTCTATTTCTACCCGATGGAACTCAAAGTATAAGGTCAGCCACTTCCTTAGAAAAAATAGTTTCATGCGTTCAGCCTAAAAAAGAGAAAATGACCGAAGCCCCCTCGTTAAAGGGTTTTCCAGCCATTTCTTCCGAGTACAACAAAAAAAGTAATGTTCAATTTTTCGTTTATGACATATCTACACGCATGTCAACTGTCATATAAATTAATCTCGTTTCTGTCAAAAAGTGGAATGAATTGGGAAAGAAAATGCAACCTAAACACCTGTACTACGTCCAAAGCCGCACCTTCTAACCCAAATTGTATAGATTTAGTAGTGTGTCTTTTTATTGACCTTGTCCCAAAGAGAAAGCCATTTTCCCATTAAACGAGTAGAGATTTTCTGTTTTAATAGTATCAATATTTTCTTCTAAAGCTGCGGATAAAAGAGAAATGATAGCTTGTTTGGAAACAGATGTTCCGTTTACCGGTTTGAAACGGCATCTCCAATGGTCGGTGCAGAATGTTTCTGAAAAACCATTGGGCCACACCTTGATACCTCTGTTCGTAATCATTTCTAACTTCAGCTGCTCTGGTTGGGCTTTTTCCCATTTTTCAGCTAATATTTGAGCATCGAGTCCATCCCAATGAACAAAAACATCCACCCCAACGAGCTCCTTAATTGCAGCAGGTTTTTTTACATATTTTGGCAAAATGAGATTCGAACTATTTGAGAAAGAAACAGGCTTGAACAACGTAGGTTTTTGACCCAAATTGGCTACGACAGCTGCAGCAAATGCATCTGTACCTACTTTTCTTTTACTCGAACCTTCTTTGTAAATATCCGCTGTATGAATCCCGTCTTCTAGGGTTTTAAGCCACGCATTTTGTATTTTTTCAGCTACTTCGCTTTGTCCAATGTGGTTGAGCATCATGATAGCACCTTGCAAAAGTCCCGATGGGTTCGCTATATTTTTTCCAGCAATATCGGGAGCGGAACCATGAATGGCCTCAAACATAGCACATTCTTCTCCAATATTAGATGAACCAGCAAGTCCAACAGACCCTGTAATTTGGGCTGCTACATCACTAATTACATCTCCATAAAGGTTTAATGTTACGATGACATCAAAAACCTCCGGCGTATCTGCAAGTTTGGCTGTACCAATATCGATAATCCAATGTTCTTTCTCAATCTCTGGATATTCTTTTCCAATCTCATCAAAAACTTGGTGAAACAAGCCGTCGGTTTGCTTCATGATATTGTCTTTAGTGAAACACGTCACTTTTTTACGGTTTTGTTGGCGGGCAAACTCAAAGGCGTAACGAATGATTTTCTCACAACCCGGCCGACTGATAAGTTTCAAACATTGAATTACTTCATCTGTTTGTTGATGTTCAATACCAGCATATAAATCTTCTTCGTTTTCACGAATGATCACCAAATCCATGTTGGGGTGTTTGGTTTCAACGAACGGCGCTAAGCTGACACACGGCCGAACATTGGCATAAAGTCCTAAGAATTTACGCGTTGAAACATTCAAACTTTTGTATCCGCCCCCTTGCGGTGTAGTGATGGGAGCTTTGAGGAAAATTTTATTTTTTCGGATGATATCCCACGATTCAGCTGAAATTCCAGCAGTGTTTCCACTTAAATACTGTTTTTCACCAACTTCGATTTCATCAATTTCTAGTTGTGCCCCCGCTTTAAAAAGGATTTCAAGGGTAGCATTCATGATTTCAGGGCCGATACCGTCCCCTTTTGCTAATGTTATACGTGTCATTATAGTCAAGTTGATTGAAGTTAACACAAAATTGATATCAATTCTTCATAATTTTTTATTTATATTTACTATATTAACTATAAAGTATATTAATGAATTATACACTTCATCAATTACAGATATTTTTAAAGATTGTCCAGACACAAAGTGTGACCAAGGCAGCGGAAGAACTGCATCTAACACAACCTGCGGTTTCTATACAGTTAAAAAATTTACAAGAACAGTTTGATATTCCATTAACAGAAGTTGTTGGCAGGAAAATATACATTACAGATTTTGGGCGAGAGATTGCGGAATCTGCTGAAAATATTTTGAATCAAGTGCACGCCATTAATTACAAAACATTGGCTTTTAAAGGGCAATTAACAGGAAGACTAAAAATCTCTGTTGTTTCCACAGGCAAATATGTGATGCCTTTTTTCTTGACAGAATTTATGAGAAAGCACGCAGGAGTTGAATTACTCATGGATGTCACGAACAAAGACCGGGTGATTGAGAGTGTTGAAAAAAATGAAATTGACTTTGCGCTGGTTTCAATTCTGCCTTCTAATTTACTCGTTGACAAATTGGATTTGCTTCAAAATAAAATGTACTTGGTAGGTTCCACAGCTGCAAAGTTTCGGAACGAACCCGAACGTTACACAAAGGAGTTGTTTTCGGATATTCCGTTTATTTTTCGGGAGAAAGGTTCAGGAACACGCCAGACGATGGAGCAATTTATCGCACGAAATTCTATTTCCGTTTTGAAAAAAATGGAGTTAACCTCTAATGAAGCCGTGAAACAAGCCATTTTGGCGGGATTGGGGTATTCGATTATGCCTTTGATTGGCATTTCAACCGAGTTAAACCACCAAGAGTTGCGTATTATTCCGATGCAAGGTTTGCCCATCAAGACTACTTGGAGTTTGATTTGGCACAAAGGCAAGAAACATTCCCCAGTAGCAGCGGCTTTTCTTGCGTATCTGGAGCTAGAGAAGGAACGGATTGTACAAGAAAAATTTAGTTGGTATGAGCAATATTGATATAAATCAAGAAAAATATTGATACAAAAAGGGGAATTTCCTGTTCGGAGATTCCCCTTTTTGTGTAGTAAACTAGGATATTATTTTCCTTCAATCCAATTGACCATTTCTTCGTAAACGGCTTCTGCACTACCTAGATAGCCCGTACTTTTGTATTTAATTTTCCCTTCCTTGTCGATACAGAATTTCGCTGGAATACCTTCTACTCCATAAGACATAGCTGTTTTATTTCCTGCATCTAAAATAGGATTTAGGTATTCTAAACCACGCGAAGTAATGAATTTCTGTACATGATCTTTTAATTTATCTTCGCTCACTCGCTCAAATGTATCTACAAATAAGAATTTCACATCTGGATTGTCCTTGTATTTGTCCACCGCCTTTTTCATTCCAGGGAAAGACATAATACATGGCCCACACCAAGTTGCCCAAAAGTCAATGATGACTGTTTTTCCACGTAATTCAGTCAATTGAACAGTATTTCCATTCAAATCTTTAAGTGAGAAGTTGGGAGCTAGCGCACCTACTTCTGTTGCGCTTTGGCTGTTCATTTGTTGTACAAAAAGATTGGCGAAATAATGCGTTTTGCCTTCTGCTTGTACTTTTTCGGCTAATGATTTTAGGTAATCTAGGTCAGTTTCAGGATTTAAGAAATTATTCGCTGCTAAAATACCTGCTAAGCTCGTACCCATTTTCTGAATCGACGGCAAGATAACCTCTCTGTTCGTTGCCATACTTGCCAAGTATTTTTCTCTAATTTCTGCCTTTGCTTTATCTGTTCTAGCAGAATTAAAGGCAGTTTGTAGTTCGTTGCTTTGTTTCGAAAAAGTCTGCATTTGTGCCGATACTTTTAAGAACTCCTCCATATTAGGTGAACCTTTAATTTCAGCTTTAGGCGCCCCTTGTTCGGGGACCATGCCGTCTGCAGTAATGGTCAGTTTTTCACCACCATCTAAGATTAGGCCGATTATTTGGTCATTAATTACATTAATTTGATAAATACCTGGCTCTTCAATACTTGTTTTGATAGAGAATGTTCCTTTGGAGATTTCGACGCTATCTAGTTTGGTAACGACGTTTCTTTCATTCACTTTTTCAAAATAAACCATGCCAGATGACACTAAATTCAGCTTACCTGCAATTTCTACGGGTAGCTTTTCGGATGCTTGAGAAGGGGACTCGCAGCCAAATGCAGCAGCAATGGCTAAAAATAATACAGCTGTTTTTTTCATAGTTTTTTCTTTACCTGAAGGACTTCACTCCTTTCAATTTTACCGTTCGAATGTCATTAATGTACGTTTCAAAATGTTGATTTTCTAAAAACGTCTAACTCTGCGGTAAATGTCTATTTTTAATTCATTTGTAAAACACAAAGTAAAGCAAAGAAATTCATTGATAAAAATGAGATAAATCAGGCATCTTATGTAAATAGGTAAGCCAAACAAAAAACGGAGTAGCTTTTTCAGCCACCCCGTTTTTCCACATCTTTATTTCAGAAAGAATCTCATTGAATTGCTTACGCAAGTTCAAAGCGATCCAAGTTCATCACTTTATTCCAAGTAGCAACGAAATCCTTCACAAATTTCTCTTGTGCATCGAAACAAGCATATACTTCACCGATAGCACGAAGTTCAGAGTTAGAACCTACGATTAAATCTACGCGCGTTCCTATCCATTTTACTTCGCCCGTCTTGCGGTCACGACCTTCGAAGAGGCTATCAGAACCGTTTGCTTCTCTCCAAGTTGTACCTAAATCAAGTAAGTTAACGAAGAAATCGTTGGTTAGTACACCCGGACGGTCTGTGAACACGCCCAAGTTCGAGTGATCAAAGTTTGTGTTTAGTACACGCATACCACCCAATAGAACGACCATTTCAGGCGTAGTCAACGTCAATAATTGTGCTTTATCTACAAAAAGTTCTTCAGCAGATACCGTATATTTTGTCTTCAAGTAGTTACGGAAACCATCAGCAGTTGGCTCAAGAACAGAGAATGACTCAACATCTGTTTGCTCTTGTGAAGCATCTGTACGACCAGGAGTAAATGGAACCACGATGTCATGTCCAGCATCTTTTGCTGCTTTTTCAATCGCTGCACAACCACCTAAAACGATTAAGTCTGCGATAGAAACAGCTTTACCTGTCGTTTGCGCTGCATTGAATGTAGCTTGGATTGACTCCAACGTATCCAATACTTTTGCTAATTGACTTGGGTTGTTTGCAGCCCAGTATCTTTGTGGAGTTAAGCGAACACGCGCTCCGTTTGCTCCACCACGTTTGTCAGAACCACGGAATGTAGAAGCCGATGCCCATGCTGTGAAAACCAATTCTGAAACAGACAATCCTGAAGCTAAGATAGTCGCTTTTAGGCTTGTAATATCTTCGTTATCAATGATTTGATACGTTGGTGCAGGAATTGGATCTTGCCAGATTAGCTCTTCAGCTGGTACTTCTGCACCCAAGTAGCGTGCACGAGGACCCATATCACGGTGTGTTAATTTGAACCAAGCTCTTGCGAATGCGTCTGCAAATTCAGCTGGATTTTCGTAAAAACGTCTTGAAACTTTTTCATAAGCTGGGTCAAAACGTAGTGCTAAATCTGTTGTTAGCATGAAAGGTGCATGCATTACAGCTGCATCATGTGCATCAGGAACAGTACCAGCACCTGCATTTCCTTTTGGTTTCCACTGGTGCGCACCTGCTGGGCTTTTGGTCAATTCCCACTCAAAACCGAATAAGTTTTCGAAGTAGTTATTGCTCCATTGCGTTGGTGTTGTTGTCCAAGCACCTTCCAAACCACTAGTAATTGTATGTTCTGCGTTTCCTTTTCCGTATGTATTTTTCCAGCCTAGGCCTTGTTCAGCAATACCTGCACCTGCTGGTTCAGCACCTACGTATTTACTTGGGTCAGCGGCTCCGTGTGTTTTTCCGAACGTGTGTCCACCGGCAATAAGTGCAACGGTTTCTTCATCGTTCATAGCCATACGGGCAAATGTTTCACGGATATCACGCGCTGCTGCAATTGGGTCTGGGTTTCCGTTAGGTCCTTCTGGGTTTACATAGATAAGACCCATTTGAACAGCTGCTAGAGGGTTTTCCAAGTCGCGCTCGCCTGTGTAGCGATTGTCGCCCAACCACTCTTTTTCAGAACCCCAATAGATATCTTCTTCTGGTTCCCAAACGTCTTCACGACCACCTGCAAAACCGAATGTTTCAAAGCCCATTGATTCCAATGCGCAGTTACCTGCCAAAATCATCAAGTCAGCCCAAGATAATTTTCTACCGTATTTTTGTTTGATAGGCCAAAGTAACAAACGCGCTTTGTCTAAGTTAGTATTATCTGGCCAGCTATTTAGAGGCGCAAAACGTTGCGTTCCCGCACCTGCACCACCACGACCGTCTGACGTACGGTATGTTCCGGCACTGTGCCATGCCATACGGATGAAGAAAGGACCGTAATGACCGTAGTCAGCAGGCCACCATTCTTGCGAATCTGTCATTAAATCATACAAATCTTTCTTTACAGCAGCTAAATCAAGCGACTTGAATTCTTCTGCGTAATTGAACGACTCATCCATCGGATTGGATAAGTTCGAGTTCTGGCGGAGAATATTCAGGTTCAATTGGTTTGGCCACCAATCACGGTTTCTTGTTCCGCTACCTGCACCTTGCTTAAAAGTGGTTGCACCTGTAAATGGGCATTTTGCTTCCCCATTTGTCGTACCGTTTGATGCGTAATGTTCCATTTGTACTTAATTTGTGGTTGTAAATTTTGGTTTTTAAATCTTTATGTACTGATGATTCCTTTTTTTGAGAACTTACTATGCAATTCTAATACAGTTGCAAGAATCAAAACAAGTATCCTCCTCATAAAACCTATTTTCTGATTGCAAAAATACTAAATAATAGAATAAATTTATTCATTACGTATTAAAAATAGAAAACACTTATCTTTATGTAACACATAAAAAGGGTAAAATGTTTATTAAATTATATAGAAATCCTGAATCGTAAAGACATATAAAAGCCTTCAATTTTCCTATTTACTTTTAGGAAAAATACTGCCATCATTTAGTTATATAGCAAATAAAAAACCCGCTGAGAGGCGGGTTTTTTATTTTTCATACATCGTTTATGCCAGTGAAAGTTCGGCTGCGATATTGGCTACCTTTTCTTTCAAATTAGCTAACGTTTCATCGAATAACTCTTTCGATTTGAGTTTTCCTTTCACCCCAACATAGAATTTAATTTTGGGTTCTGTTCCAGACGGACGGCAGGTGAATTTCGTGCCATCTTCTGTAAAAAATTGAAGGACATTCGAAGATTCAATACCTAAAACACCCGATGGAATAGATTCAGTCGTATTTTTCTGTACGTCTGTACGTGTTAATACTTTGTAGTCGTCGATACGAATGACCTTTGAGCCACCCAAAGATTTAGGCGGATTGGCGCGAAAATCCGTCATCATTTGTTGAATTTCTTCTGCTCCTGACTTTCCTTTTTTCGTCACAGACACCAAACCTTCATAATAAAAACCAAACTGTTTGTACATATCAGCTAGAAAATCAAATAGACTGATGCCATTGTGTTTGGCGTAAGCGGTTAGTTCGGCAATCATAGCACAAGAGGCAATCGCATCTTTGTCACGCACTTTATCTCCGATAAGATACCCATAACTTTCTTCGCCTCCACCGATGAACGTCTCTTTTCCTTCCAATTCACGGATAACTTGGGCAATGTACTTGAAGCCCGTCAAGGTATTGTAACATGTAACGCCGGCTTTTGCTGCCATGGCGTCAATCAAATCTGTAGTGACAATGGTTTTGGCAACAAATTCTTTTCCGGTCAATTTATTTGATTTTTTCCACGCCTTCAAGAGATAATAGATAATCAAACTAGCCGCTTGATTTCCATTGAGAAGTACCCATTCTCCAGCCGGATTTTTAACAGCCATCCCGACACGATCCGCATCTGGGTCTGTGGCCATGACCAAATCAGCATCGATTTCTTTGGCTTTTTCCATGGCCAAATTCATGGCTTCTTTTTCTTCTGGATTCGGGTAAATAACCGTAGAAAAATTACCATCTGGTTTCGCTTGAGACTCGACGATGGTCACATTTGTAAAGCCCAACTGCGCCAAAGCAGGTGGAACCATCGTGATACCTGTCCCGTGAATAGACGAAAAGACAATTTTCAAATCTTTTTGTTTGGCGATTGTTCTCGGACTAACCGCAATGCTCTTTACGGCTTTCAAATATTTTTTATCCAAGACTTCGCCAATGAGTTTAATGCGTTTTTTTACCCC
>JBKBRQ010000076.1:0-11943 GCA_046292055.1 Spirosomataceae bacterium
GGCAAATTTCGAAATAGTATAAGCTGAACTCAAAGGATGCGCGATAAAACTAGCTACCGAGCACATAACAAATATATGTCCTTGACCAGCAGCAATCATTTGGGGCAATAATGCTTTGGATAAATGATAAGAACCATACACATTGATTTCCATCATTCGTTCAAAAGAACCATCCGGTTCCTCTTCCAAGGAACCCATTTGAAACTGACCAGCGTTCAGAACGAGTGCACCAATTTCTTGGTTTAAGTCTTTTAATTTCTGTGCCCAAGCAAGGACCTCTTCTTTGTTTCCGTTGTCGGCAACTTCAATATGACAAACGACACCCTTGCTTTCAATCTCTTTTTTTGCTTCGAGCAACGTGTCTATCGAACGACCTGATATCGCGACATCAAGTCCGTTTTCTGCCATTTTTTCAGCGATGGCACGACCAATACCACGGCTTCCTCCTGAAATAACTGCTAATTTTCTCATTTATAATTATTGAACAGCACCCTCGTGCCTGAAGTATTTGTTAACTTTGCAAATATCGTAAATCAAGCCGTAATTCCATGTTATCTATTTTAGGGAAGTATTTCTTATTTCTAGGACGTCTTTTTTCGAGGCGAGAGACTGCGCAAGTCTACTGGAGACGTTTTTTGGATGAATCCGTGAGTATTGGAGTGAATTCTATTCTCATTATCGCTATTGTTGCCTTATTCATTGGAGCAGTTACTTGTGTGCAAACGTATGCCAACTTAGTTAGCCCAGTCATTCCTGTATATATTGTGAGTAATATTGTCCGGGATATGACCTTACTTGAGCTTTCTTCTACTTTTATGTGTGTCGTTCTAGCAGGAAAGGTAGGCTCAAATATTGCGGGAGAGCTTGGTACAATGCGCATCACAGAACAAATAGACGCACTTGAGGTCATGGGTATTAATTCAGCTTCTTATTTGGTTCTACCCAAAGTACTAGCTGCTGTTTTTACATTCCCTTTATTGGCCGTTTTATCTGGGTTTTTAGGTATTTATGGGGGTTACTTGGCGGGTACACTGACTGGCATTTTAACACCTGAAGAATACATTTACGGGATTCGTTATTCATTTATTCCCTACAATGTGTTCATATCGATTATCAAAGCATTTGTTTTTGGATTTCTCATTGCAAGTATCTCGGCCTACAAAGGCTTTTTTACGTCTGGAGGCGCACTTGAAGTAGGACAGTCCAGTACGGCGGCTGTAACAAATAGCTGTATTGCAGTTCTTATTGCAGATTACTTACTTGCTGAACTTTTAACTTGATGGTATGATTACGATTGAAAATATTTCCAAAGCATTTGGCGAAAAAGTGGTTCTTGACCAAGTCTCGGCGTCTTTTAAGTCAGGAGAAACTAGTTTAGTTATCGGAGCAAGCGGTACTGGGAAGTCTGTATTAATGAAGTGTATGCTTGATTTGATTCGACCAGAAATAGGCACTGTTTTGTATGACCAACGTCCCTTCTTCTCAACATCTGAAGAAAACAAAAAAGATATTCGGCGGGAAATGGGCGTCCTATTTCAAGGAGGAGCACTTTTTGATTCCCAAACAGTGCATCAAAATGTTCAATTTCCGTTGGATATGCTGACAAATATGAGTCTAGCTGAGAAAAAAGACCGCGTTGAATTTTGCCTCGAACGTGTCGGATTACAAGGAACAGGTGGAAGAATGCCGTCTGAAATATCCGGTGGAATGAAAAAAAGAGTGGGTATTGCGCGTGCCATTGTCATGAACCCCAAATATCTTTTCTGTGATGAGCCCAACTCAGGATTAGACCCCCTCACTTCTATTAAAATTGACGAATTAATTCAAGAAATTACGCAAGAGTACAAAACCACTACCGTCATTATTACACACGACATGAACTCTGTTCTATCGATTGGTGACTATATCTTATTCTTACACAAAGGCAAAAAGGTTTGGGAAGGAGACAGCAAAACTATTCTGACAACCACCTCCCCTGAAGTAGATGAATTTGTATTCTCCAATCAAGCTTTGAAAAGATTAAGAGACCAGCTATAAACACATTTTTCTTTTATTTTCAATTATAAGTTACTGATAATAAAGATATTATTTCATATATTTTACATAAAAAACGGGAGCCTGTTCTAAAGCAAGCTCCCGTTTTTTTATACTTTACACTGACAGATTAATGTAAAAAATGACGAACGCCCGTCATGACCATCGCCATATCATGTGCGTTGCAATAGTCAATCGATGCTTGGTCACGAATAGAGCCACCCGGCTGGACAACAGCTGTGATACCTGCCAGATTTGCAATTTCTACGCAATCTGGGAAAGGGAAGAAGGCTTCAGAAGCCATAACTGCGCCATTTAGGTCAAAACCAAGTTCGTTTGCTCGGTCGAGGGCTTGTTTCAACGCATCTACGCGGGAGGTTTGTCCAACTCCACTTGCAATTAGTTGCCCACCTTTAGCAATAACCACGTTATTTGACTTGAGATGTTTGCAAATCTTTAATGCAAATTCCATTGCTTTATTCTCTTCGTCAGAAGGAGTTCGGAGAGTAGCTACTTTGAAATCAGCCGTTTTTTCAGTCACCAAATCCTTATCTTGCTCCAGTACACCATTCAACAATGTTCTGTACTGTTTTTTCGACACCTTTACCTCCTTCCGGACGAGCAAACGGCGGTCTTTCTTTTGTTTGAGGATAGCTAATGCATCTTCATCAAAGGAAGGTGCGATGAGGATTTCAAAGAATAGCTGATGTAACTCTTCGGCAACTACGGCATCCACGTTTGCATTCGTGATGATGACACCACCGAAAGCCGATACAGGGTCACAAGCAAGTGCTTGTACATATGCTTCCTTGGCCGTTTGTCCGGTAGCTACGCCACATGCATTATTATGCTTAACGATTACATACGTTAACTCGTCAAACTCATCTATCAAACGAACGCAAGCATCTACATCCATCAAGTTATTGTAGGACAACTCTTTGCCGTGTAGCTGAGTAAACATTTGGTTCAAATCACCGTAAAAAGTAGCTGCTTGGTGCGGATTTTCACCGTATCTAAGTGGCACTTGGTTGGCAGCTCGGAAGTTTCCAGCGTCTGTTAAACCAGCAAAAAAACCGTGAATCGCAGAATCATAATGAGAACTAACCGCGAAACCTCGCATAGCAAAGCGTTTGCGTTGTTCTAAGGAAGTTTGGCAATTCGATGCAGACAGAATTTCATATACTTCATCATACTGGTTACGAGAAGAAACAATCAAAACATCTTCAAAATTTTTGGCAGCTCCACGAATCAAGGAAATACCTCCGATATCTATTTTTTCGATGATATCTTCTTCAGAAGCACCAGATGCGACAGTTTCTTCAAAAGGATATAAGTCAACAATGACCAAATCAATGGAAGGGATTTCAAACTCTTGTGCTGTTTTTTGATCTTCTTCAAGACTACGACGGTACAAGATTCCTCCAAAAATTTTAGGGTGTAGGGTTTTCACTCGACCACCAAAAATAGAAGGATAGCTTGTTAAGTCTTCTACAGGGATTACAGGAATGTTCATTTCTTCGATGAACTTTTGTGTTCCTCCAGTAGAATAGATAGTAATTTGATTATCGTGAAGAAGTTGTACGATTCGGTCGAGGCCGTCTTTGTAAAAAACAGAAATCAGAGCGGATTTAATTTGCTTTGACATGGAATGGATAAATATGGATGTAGAAAGAAAGTGCAAAATTACCATTTTTCATGAAATCTTTGCCCAAATCTCTCCATTTTAGGAATGAGGGGAGATAATTCCTCTTATTCGAAACCTTATCCTCTTAAAAAGTGTATTTATAGCTACTATTTACCGAGTTTTACTATGTCCTCTCATCATGTTGTACGAGAAAAGCAAGAGCCTGCGCTCATCCTTGCGAATGGGGAATCTTGTCGCGTAGAATTGCTTCAAGACTTACTGGAATGGAGCCCACTTATTGTGGTACTAGATGGAGCAATCGAGCGGGTCTTAGAACTAGGAATTAAGGTAGATGTACTCCTTGGTGATTTTGATAGTAAAAAAATAGATATTGGACAAATCCAAGAAGACCAATATCCAATTGAGATTGTTCATACACCCAACCAAGACAAAACTGACTTGGAAAAAGCAATTGAATATCTTATCGACAGGGGCTTCCCTGCTGCAAATATACTTTGGGCAACAGGTAGAAGAGCAGACCATAACTTGGCAAATATCACCAATATCGTACGGTATAAATCTAAGATTCAATTGGCTGTGATAGACGACTACTCCGTCATTTATCCTTTATCTCCCTTACCAAATAAATTTGAAAAATGGTATCCTGCTGGGTTCGCTATTTCATTACTACCTGTGGGAGAGACAGTAAAAATAAAAACACAAAATTTAGTATATAATATTGATAATGAGAATCTTATACTTGGATACAAATCTGGAAACAGTAATGAAGTAAAACAAGACGGGCTCATCCATGTTTCCTTCGAATCAGGAGACTTACTGCTTATGGAATGTAAAGATTAATCTACTTAATCCATTTGTTTACGTACAGATTATTCCGTTTTGTGGATACAAATTTTATTGAAACATTCGTAAACAAAACGGGTTATTAAAATAGCACAAAACATACATTGAATATTCCTAGTCCCAAGATAAAGTATTTCAAGATGTGGACATAAGTCAAAAAACATTTCATATTTTTTTATTGTACTTTTCCCACACATTTGTCCTTAAAAAAAACTTAATATATTGATTATAAAAGTCTTGACAAACATCCGTTTTACCTATTTTGAGATTTGCCAAAAGTTCCTTTTTCCCTACTTTTTTGTACGCGATAAATTCCTTATTTTTGACTAGTGAACGAGGCTTGCGAGCACTTCAACTTACTATGTTTCCTAATAGCATATTAAACACTACACCCCACAAAAGATATGTACGTCATTAAAAGAGATGGCCGACGTGAGTCGGTAAAATTCGACAAAATTACAGCACGCATCGAGCGACTATGTTACGGATTAGACGCCGTTTTTGTTCAACCAGTAGAAGTAGCCATGAAAGTTGTTTCAGGCATTTACGACGGCGTAACTACGTCTGAGCTGGATAACTTGGCAGCGGAAACAGCCGCTTCGATGACGACCAAACACCCTGATTATGCTATTCTAGCTGCTCGTATTGCAATTTCTAATTTACACAAGAACACCTTGAAGTCGTTTTCTGGAACGATGAAAATGCTCTACCAATACACAGACCCAAAAACGGGTCAAAATGCGGCACTCCTTTCCCCTGAGACCTACCGCGTCATCAAAGAAAATGCAGCCCTTCTTGATTCTACTATTATCTACGACCGCGATTATGGATACGATTATTTTGGCTACAAAACATTGGAAAAATCGTATCTATTAAAACTCAATAACCGTATCGTCGAACGCCCACAACACATGCTCATGCGCGTGGCTGTCGGGATTCATGGAGATGCCATTGACCGCGTCATTGAAACGTACGAACTCCTATCTGAACGTTGGTTTACACATGCAACTCCAACGTTATTCAATGCGGGAACACCCAAACCTCAGCTTTCTTCTTGCTTTCTGTTAACAATGAAAGAAGATAGTATCGAAGGGATTTACGATACACTGAAACAATGTGCCAAGATTTCTCAGTCCGCAGGTGGAATTGGCTTGGCTATTCATAATATTCGTGCAACAGGCTCTTACATCAAAGGAACAAATGGTACTTCCAACGGGATTGTACCGATGCTCCGCGTATTCAATGACACAGCCCGCTACGTAGATCAAGGAGGTGGCAAGCGCAAAGGTTCGTTTGCTATTTATATGGAACCTTGGCACGCCGATGTCTTTGACTTCTTGGATTTACGCAAAAATCACGGAAAAGAAGAACTTCGTGCCCGCGATTTATTTTATGCGATGTGGATTCCAGACTTGTTCATGAAAAGAGTCGAAGAAAACGGAACATGGTCACTCATGTGCCCGAACGAATGCCCTGGCTTGAGTGAATGCTACGGAGAAGAGTTCGAAAAACTTTATACTTCGTACGAGCAAGAAGGCAAAGTACGTAAGACAATCAAAGCGCAAGACTTATGGTTCGCTATCTTGGAATCTCAAGTAGAGACTGGCACACCATATATGTTATACAAAGACGCGGCAAACCTAAAATCCAACCAAAAGAATCTTGGAACAATCAAATCTTCCAATCTTTGCACGGAAATCATGGAGTTTACTTCACCTGACGAAGTAGCCGTTTGTAATTTGGCTTCCATTGCACTTCCTAAATTTATCAAGCAAGACGAGCAAACTCGCATTAGTACGTTTGATCACGAGACATTATATAAAGTAACCAAGGTAATTACTCGTAACCTAAACAAGGTCATTGATGTTAATTACTACCCCGTTGAGGAAGCAGAGCGCAGCAATAAGCGTCACCGTCCGATTGGTATTGGGATTCAAGGATTAGCAGATGCTTTCATGTTGTTACGGATGCCTTTTGAGTCAGATGAAGCACGACAACTGAATAAAGATATTTTTGAGACGATTTACTTCGCAGCTATGGAGACATCCATGGAGCTTGCTATTGAAGAAGGACCTTACGAAACTTGGAAAGGTTCTCCGATTTCACAAGGGACTTTCCAATTTGATATGTGGGGCGTAACCCCGACTTCTGGCAGATGGAATTGGGAAAATCTTCGTACACAAGTCGTTAAAAATGGTGTAAGAAACTCACTTTTACTGGCTCCTATGCCGACAGCTTCTACGAGCCAAATATTGGGTAATAACGAATGTTTTGAACCTTACACTTCCAATATTTATACAAGACGCGTATTATCTGGGGAATTTGTGGTTGTCAATAAACATTTACTCCACGATTTAGTAAAAATTGGTTTGTGGAATGAGCAAATGAAAAATGAATTAATTGCTGCCAACGGTTCTGTTCAGCAAATCGCGAGTATCCCACAGAACTTAAAAGATTTGTATAAAACAGCGTGGGAAATCAAGCAAAAAACAATTGTTGATATGGCCGCAGACCGTGGAGCATTCATTTGCCAGAGTCAGTCACTCAATATCTTTATGCAGGATCCGAACTTTGGTAAATTGACTTCCATGCACTTTTATGCTTGGAAAGCAGGTCTAAAAACAGGTATGTACTACCTAAGAACCAAAGCAGCTACAGATGCCGTGAAATTTACGGTAGATAGAAAAGCATTGGCAGAAAAAACACCTGTCACAAGCACCATACAAGAAAAACCATTGGATTACGAAGCATACGCCAAAGAAAATGAGGCAAAATCAAAAGCAGCGGCGTCATTCAGTGCCAATACAAACTACGACGCAATTCAATGTTCTTTGGATGATCCTGAAGGTTGCGAAATGTGCGGTTCTTAACACCTGAACGACAACTTTCAAAAAGAGGAGATTTGCTCATGCAAATCTCCTCTTTTTTGTATAATATTGAATTTGACATGTCGAATCAGTAGAAAAACAGTATTTTTTCGTATCTATTCTTATTTTTTCACTGTGAATAACCATACTATGCAAAATCTATTTATCTCTGTCACAGGAAACCAAATTACGGTCTTTTTTCTTGCATATCTATTCTCCATATTATATGGAATTTATCTATTAGTCAGACTCGAAACTACGAACGTAAACAAAGGCATTCTTTTCTTCGCACTATTCATACCCCTATTCGGTATTGGGTTATTACTAGTTCGAAAGAACGGAGGTAGCAAAGAGTAAAACGATTTGATTTATATTGCTTGCTTTGATTCAAGTCATAAAGTGAATGACATACATATACTATTTTCCCCAGACCTCTATCCAAGCAGCTGAAATAAGGTCTGACTCGTAACCTTTGGCAGTAAGTGCCCTAAAAACCCGTTGCTTTTCGGGTAAACTTGCCTCCTTACTTCTTTTTTCTACTTCCTTAACGAGTGTTTCCCAGTAAAGGTCGGGGTCAATTTCAGACATACCTGCTTGAATACAATAAGCAGAGAGTTTTCTTGCTTTGAGTTCGTAAAGAATCTTTCTTCTTCCCCATTTTTTCACCCTAAATTTACTACCAGCAAAAATGCGGGCGAAGCGTTCTTCATTAAGGTAATTTTCCGTGATTAAGAAAGCAATCATTTCTTCACCCTCCTCTTCATCAATATTCCAAGAGGCTAATTTTTCGCGTACTTCTTGCTGCGTTCTATCTTGATAGACGCAAAAATTAGCAATACGAATTAGATTCTTTTTGTCCATAGCTACAAATTTAGAAGACAGAAGAATAAAAATAGCCCCTTATGAAAAATAAAGACCACTTGTCCTTAACAAAAGACATAAAAATAAAATTTAAGATATATTTGAAAATCAATTAGATAAAGATAAAATATCGGATTTATCTATTTCATCATCGATACCACCGTTTAAAACCATACGCACATGATTCAATTTTTGAAGTACGTACTTGCCACTATCGTCGGTTTATTCCTGTTCAGTGTATTAAGTATTTTTTTATTAGCAGGCATAGGAAGTGCCTTTTCCAGCTCATCAAGTGAGACCAACCTGGCTGATAACTCTGTATTAAAAATAGACTTAAACCAGGTGGTCACAGAGAATGCAGCAGATGAAGACCCCTTTAGCGAGATTTTTTCAGATGGTCCAGGAAAAGTTGGCCTGGTAGATATAAAGGAATCTCTTGCCAATGCGAAGTTAGATCCCAATATCAAGGGAGTTTACCTCAAGATTGAATATCCGATGGCGGGTTTTGCAACAATCGAAGAAATCCGGAATGCATTGATTGACTTTAAAAAATCAAAAAAATTCGTCTATACGTATGGAGAAATCATGACCGAGCAGGCGATGTATTTGGCTTCTGTAGCGGACAAAAGCTACATTAATCCAGCGGGTGGAGTTGAGTTCAATGGATTAGATGCCGAGCTGATTTTCTTTAAAAAGATGTTTGATAAAGTGGGAATCAAACCTGTTATTTTCCGGGTTGGGGAATTTAAAAGTGCGGTAGAGCCCTTTATACGAACAGATATGAGTCCTGAAAACAAAGAGCAAGTGCAATCGTATTTGAACTCGATTGCTAATCACATGTACAAGGGGATTTCAGTGAGTCGTGGAGTAGAAATGGCGGAACTGACGAGACTCTTAAACACAGCGGCAATCCAAAGCCCACAAGATGCCGTGAAACACAAATTACTGACACATGTAGGTTATTTCGATGAATTTGAACAAGCATTGAAAATAGCCTCAAAGACAAACAAAAAAGGTAAAGTATCCTATGTTTCTTTAGGAAAATACAAAAGTGCTAAGAAGTACGTTGAAAAAGGAAATCGGGAACAGCAAATAGCAGTCATTGTGAGCGAGGGTGAAATCACGAGTGGAGAGGCTTCTTCCGGTGGGATTGGGTCTGATAGCTTCATCAAAGAGCTTATTCGTGCTAGGAATGATAAAAAAGTAAAAGCCATTGTCTTGCGCATCAATTCACCGGGTGGAAGTGCCCTAGCCTCGGATGTCATGTGGAGAGAAATTGAATTAACTAAAAAGGAAAAGCCTGTCATTGCCTCAATGGGTGATGTAGCCGCATCGGGTGGCTATTATATGGCGATGGGATGCGATACCATTGTAGCCCAACCGACGACCATCACAGGTTCCATCGGTATATTTGGTATGTTGTTCAATGTACAAGAATTAATGAATGACAAAGTGGGCATTACGTTTGACGTTGTAAAAACACACACATTTGCGAACTCTCCTTCCTTAACGCGTGAGATGAGTGATGCGGAGAAGATGATGATTCAGAACTCAGTCAATCAAGGGTACGAAACCTTTACAACAAAAGCAGCGAAGGGGAGAAAGATGCCCGTTGACAAGCTAAAGGCAATTGCAGGTGGACGTGTCTGGACGGGTGCACAAGCAAAAAACAATGGTTTAGTAGATGTGTTAGGTGGTTTGGAAGATGCCGTTGCCATTGCAGCTAAGAAAGCAGGAATAAAAGAAAATGACTATCGTGTACGCTATATGCCAACACCTAAATCTGACTTTGAACAAATTATGTCAAAAATAAATGGCTCAGGAGAAGAAACAGCTATTCAGAATTATTTTGGGGTTCTCGCACCTATTGTGAAAGAAGTTCGCGCAATGGGTAAGGCAGAACAACTACAAGCAAGATTACCGTATCATGTAATCATTCGTTAATTCCTTTTTAAGTAAAAATGCCCTTTCATAAACAAAAGTGAAAGGGCATTTTTATGAATAGATTCATTCAAAATACATAAAAAACCTAATTCATACACCGAAAAAAGAAAAGCAGCAAACCATGTTTCACTCAAATTCGTTTGTATAGACAGAAGCGGTCTAATGTAGTACTTTCTATAAAAACTACTTCGTATTCATCTTATCATACTATCTTAATCACACGTATTATGGCATTACAAATTGGCGATGTAGCCCCAAATTTCACCTTGATTGGTTCAGACACGAAAGAAGTAAGTCTGTCGGACTATGCAGGAAAGAATGTAGTTGTTTTGTTCTTCCCTTTAGCATTTACGGGCGTTTGTACAACCGAACTTTGTGAAATGCGCGACAGCCTTTCAACGTATTCGGGGTTAAACGCTGAAATATTAGCTATTTCTGTTGATTCTCCATTCACTTTGGCAAAATTCAAGGAAGAGCAGCAATTACCTTTCCCTTTACTTTCAGATTTTAACAAAACAACAGCTGAAGCGTACGACTGTCTTTATGTAGACTTTGTACTTGGCATGAAGGGTGTTGCGAAGCGTTCTGCATTTGTGGTAGATACGAAAGGGGTAATTCAGTATGCAGAGGTTCTTGAGAGTGCAGGTGATTTGCCAGATTTCGCAGGAATCCAAGCAGCTCTAAAAAACATTGGATAACAATCAAATTTTAGCGAATTTGCGACGAAGTGTCTTTCACTAGGCACTTCGTTTATTTTTTTACGGATGCAAAATACATACAACCAACATCTTGTTGAAACACAAGAAAACGTCGTTCATCTTCAGAAAAAAGAAGGGAAAGTTGCGCTCCAGCGCTTGGGATTACTCATCTTTTTTGTTCTTTTCCTCTACTTTATCCTCCCGCTAAACTTGTATTTGGGTAATATCGGATTGATTTTTTTACTTGGTCTATTTTACAGATTAGTAAAAAAACACGAAGCCATACAAGATGAAATTCGGTTAGAACAGACTAAAATACAAGTTATCAAAAATGAAGTAACTGTACTTTCAGGTGGTGACAATACATATTCTCATGGTTTGAACTTTACGGTTTCACCTCATGATTACTGTGACGATTTGGACATATTCGGTCCTCGGTCTTTATTCCATCTGATGAATCGAGCACAGACAAGTGTAGGACAAGAAAAATTAGCCCAGAAACTCATCCATACTACACATCAAATAAACATATTACCAGAACAACAAGCAGTTCAAGAATTAGCGAATCAGACGGAGTGGCGGGTTCGGTTTCAAGCAACCCTCTTTGATATATCCGCAGAAATGGAGGCTAAAGCAACGCAATTAGCAGATATTACCCCTCCCCCCTTTCTACGATTTGAAAAATTCATCCAAATCTATATTAAAATCTTACCTCTTGTTTGGGTTTTGCTTATTGCGGCAGCTATCAACTTACCGATTACATTGAGTCTGCCTTTATTTATGGGATTAATGGGTCTAAACATGTATTTATCTCGCATAAATAGCTCATTAACAGACACCTACTTTGAACAGCTCAGTGGACTTAGCAAAGCAATCAAGAAGTACGAGCAAGCCGTGGAGATTGTAAAAGATAAACAGTTTGAGACGTCTATCTTGCAGAAAATCCAAGAAAAGCTACCCCAAACTTCCATCAATCCGATACGTACATTTGGGCACATTGTCAAACGTTTGGATATGCGTAAGAACCAATTGGCGGCACTATTCGTCTATC
>JBKBRQ010000077.1:0-11893 GCA_046292055.1 Spirosomataceae bacterium
CTATGGATGTATATACTTATGATATTCAACACATATATAAGGTGATTTCATTACATGATAGTATCGGATTGCTCTATAAGACTTATAAAAGAAATAGTAAGTATATTTTTACAAAATTGTACTACAGCTTTTGTGAATACATATATAAAAAAAGGGAGAGAAAAATTATAAATGAATATTCCAAATGTATATTTGTTTCAGATAAGGATAAGAAATTTCTTATGGGTAACAATAAAAGGAATGATTCAAAAATAGTTGTAATCCCAAATGGAGTAAATCAGTGCTTACTAGATAAGGGAGATAAGTTTATTACAGATGTTAATACAATTGTTTTTTCTGGTATTATGGATTATAAACCTAACATAGATGCAGTTGTGTACTTCGTAAATTGTGTATTACCTCTGATTTTGGAAGCTAATAAAAACATAATTTTTTATATAGTGGGTAAAAACCCAACAGCGGAAGTTACTCAACTAAAGTCAGATAATGTAATAGTAACTGGCTGGGTTGATGACATATCAGAGTATGTATGTAAAGGTAGTGTGTACGTTTCACCTTTGATTACCGGTGCTGGTTTGAAAAACAAAATTTTAGAAGCAATGGCATTAAAAAGACCTATCGTTGCAAGCTCAATCAGTGTTGATGGTTTAAACATAAAAGATGGTTATCACTTGTATGTTGCAGATTCAAGGGAGGTATTTGCAGATAAGGTATTGAACCTTTTAAATAGTTCTGACAAAAGAGATTTCTTGGTGAAAAATGCATATGAGTTGGTTGGAGAAGAGTATACATGGGATGTTGTTTTAAATCGGTATCGGCGATATATATTTGACATAAAGGCTGAAAGCTGAAATAACTTTTTTAAAAAATAGATCAATAATGTAACGACGTAGTAGAGTGTATTATGTATTTTCAAACAGAAGCTATATAAATCAAAATGTGAATTTTAATGTTAATAATTGAAAAACAAATAAATTTTATCGTAGGTATTTTTCTATTATCAAATTTATATTTCCTAAATAATTTAATCGGTGTTTCAAGAGAAGTATTAATCATTTCTTTATTAGTTATATCATTTATATTTTTTTTGAAGAATTACTCCTCTAAGTTGTTAACATTGTTAGGGACTCAATTGGTTTTAATATTTTTTTTGTTGTCATTCGTTTTCTTTTTGCTGAACCTTGCATTAAAGTCATATGAAGTAAATGCTAATGATATAGTTAGGGTTATTGGGTATATGTTCTTTTTTGGGTGGACATTTTCTCTGTATAGACACAATATGAAAAGTTTGAGAAGATATCTTACTAGATTGATAGAGCTCCTTTTGATAATTATTGTTTTAATGTCGATTGTTGAGTATTACTATTATAATATATTTAGGAGTTTCTTAGTTGGAGAGGAAATTGATGTAGTTGGAGGTGTTAGATTGGCTGTTACCTACATGGATCCTAACTCTTTTGCTAGTGCATTAGCTGTTTATTTATTCATTCATTTAAGCATAAATGGATATAGTTTAAAAGGTATTTTAGTTGTTCTTGTGATATCGGTTTTGATAAATTTAACAGGATCTAGACTTGGATTATTACTTTTGGTTATAATCCTTTTTCACAATATAAAAAAAATTAATTTGACTTTTAAATTTGTAAAAACCGGATTGTTTTTTCTCTTCGTATTGCTAGGATTTTATTTAGCGTCACTTGGTTTTAGCTCAGAAGAAAATGAATATAAGAGTGTATCAGCATTTGATAGATTTTTTAATTCTGAATTTGAGGATAAAAGTAAGGCTAGTTCAGATGAGAGAATAAACTCGTTGATTGATGGATATTCCTCTTTGAATCTATCTAATTTTTTCTTTCCAGCAGGTGGCTTCTTTTTTAAAGCGAAGTGGGAAAGGGAAGTAAATGCTAGACATTATCCTCATTCGTCGTTTTTATATTTAATCGTAGAGTATGGCATCTATGCAATCTTACCGATTTTTATTTTTTTGAAACTTTATTTAAGGTCTAGAATCTCTAAATTAAAATCATTATATTTACTACTATTCTTACAGTTACTGCTTCTACCTAATGCGATGTATTACGCAACAATTTATTTAATTATTTTTTTTATTGAAATTAACTATGAATATAGCTGTAATTCTACCTTCGTTGAAAAATAAAGCACCAATTCAAGTAGCAAAAGATATAGTTGATGAGCTATTAAAGAAATCGTGTAATGTAGACGTATTTTATTTTGAGAGTGTAGTAGAAATTGACTTTAATTGCCCTTCTTTTCATATAAAATTATACCAAAAAATTAATTTTAAAAAGTACGATGTTATTCACTCACACATGTTGAGATCTGATTTTTATGTTTGGTTACACAGGGGAGACATACCAAGCTATTGTATCTCAACATTACACAATGAGATAGATAAAGTTCTAAAAAATGACTTTAATGTTGTATTGTCAAAAATCTTTACAAGGCTATGGGTTTTATTCTTAAAATCACATGACGAAATTATATGTCTATCCAAATATGCCAAAGATCAGCTAAAGCATAATTATGGTTTTAAAAAAGTTGACTACATATACAATGGTCGTTCGATCTCGTATGGAAATTTAAATAAGGTTGACTTAGATATAATTGAGAAAAAAAGAAGTAAATATAAGATTCTAGGAGTAGTAGCAAACGTATCAAAAATTAAGGGTATTCATCAAATAATTTATTCCTTAACAGAACTTGATGATTATTGTCTAATGGTAATTGGTGATGGCGTTGAAAGAAAAAGGCTCGAAAATTTAGTGAAGAAATTAAATTTAGAAGAAAGGTGTACTTTTTTGGGATATAGAAATAATGGTCATCACTTTTTAAAATATTTTGATATTTATTTAATGACATCATACTCTGAAGGATTTCCATTGGCACTTCTCGAAGCTGCACAAAGTAAAAAAGTTACGATTTGTTCAAATATACCCTTGTTCAGAGAGATATTTAGTATGGATGAAGCAGTATTTTTTGAGTTGGATAATAAAAAAAGCCTAATTGAGGCAATAAAAAATGCTGAGATACGAAAAGATGAATTATCTGAAAATATATACGCTGCGTACATGAAAAATTTTACATTAACTAAAATGGGCGAAAATTATTTTAAAAAAATTATGACAATAAAAAATAAGTGAGGTGATGTATGCTATTACTTGTAGTGTAGTGGCTTTTAAAAATGAAGAAAGTCAATTAAAAAGTGCTATAGAAAGTGTTTTAAGCACAAAATTAAATATAAAGTTATACCTTATAGATAATTCTCCTTCAAATGAGTTAGAAAATATAATAATAGATTCTAGAATTGAGTATATACACAACCCTTCAAATCCTGGATTTGGTGCTGCACATAATATTGCAATTAAGAAGTCATTGAGTATTGGGGCTAAGTATCATTTAGTTTTGAACCCAGATGTACGCTTTGATACAGGAGTTATGGAACAGATAATCAATTTTATGGAACAATCTCCTGATGTAGGAAATTTGATGCCTAAAGTTCTTTATCCTGATGGATCAGAACAATATCTGTGTAAGTTATTACCTACCCCATACGATTGGATTGGAAGACGATTTAATCCATTTAAGTCAATAGTAAATCAACGAAATAAAATGTTTGAACTACGGTTTACTGGTTATACAAATATAATGGAGGTGCCTTATTTATCTGGGTGTTTCATGTTTTTACGTTTAAATGCAATCAAGGAGGTAGGTCTTTTTGATGAGAATATATTTATGTATGGTGAAGAAACAGATTTATGTAGGAGAATAATTTCTAAGGGATATAAAAATACGTTTTATCCAAAAGTTTTTATCTACCATGAATTTGCTAAGGGGTCACATAAATCATTAAGACTTACACTGATTGGGATTCAATCAGCTATGTATTATTTTAATAAATGGGGATGGTTCTTTGATAAAGAGAGAAAGAGAATAAACAAGGAAACATTAGCTAAGTTAGGATATGAGTGAATATTCAGTTCTATTAACTGGAACTAACGGTTTTCTTGGTAAGAATATAAAAAAAATAATTGAGAAAGAAGCTACTGTAATCTCATTAGGAAGAAGCGCTTGTGAGATAATATGTGATCTTAGTGTTGACACACCAAATATTTCCCGCGTAGACTTGATTATTCATTGCGCAGGGAAAGCACATGTTGTTCCAAAATCGAGAGTAGAGCAAGAATTGTTCTACTCTATTAACGTTCAGGGTACACAAAATTTGCTAAAAAGTATCAAACTTGGTGAAGTAAAACCGAGGGCTTTTATTTTTATCAGTAGCGTAGCTGTTTATGGAAAAACTTCTGCAGAGTTTATTACTGAGGAGGAGGAATTACTCGCAACAGATCCTTATGGAAGTAGTAAACTACAAGCAGAAAAGTTAGTCTTAGATTGGGGTAAAAAGAACTATGTCAAGATTGGGATATTGCGTTTGCCCTTACTAGTAGGTGATAATCCACCCGGAAATCTAGGAGATATGATTAAGGGAATTAAATCGGGACGCTATTTCCGGATAGGAGATGGTGGTGCTCGTAAGAGTATGGTATTGGCTGAAGATGTAGCTAAAATTATTCCCAAGCTGGCAGAAGTTGGAGGTATATATAATTTGACAGACGGTAACCATCCTTCATTTAGAGAATTAGATGTGGCCATACAAAAAAAATATGGTATTACTAAACCTATTCGTTCCATTCCCATTTCGCTTGTAAAGGTATTGGCATGGTTTGGAGATGTATTAGAATTACTTGTGCACAAACCGATGCTAATCAATACGAACAAATTAAAAAAAATAACGTCAAGTTTAACCTTCTCAGACGAAAAGGCAAGAAGAGAACTAGGATGGAATCCCACTTCCGTTATTGAATACTATTCAAAAGGTAGCTCTGAGATAGTCAATTAATCTTCGATGAACATAAAAAACATAATTTATTGACTGTATTTAAACTTTGATGTATGATTCGTTTCTTTGATTTTGTATTTGCCTTATTAGGTCTGGTTATACTCAGTCCTCTTTTTCTCCTCATTTTATTTTTGGGTTGGTTAGACACGGGGTCGCCTTTGTTTAGACAAGAACGGGTTGGGAAAAATAAGACTCCTTTTTATTTGTATAAATTTCGTTCTATGAATGTAGCCACACAATCTGTTGCTACTCATCTGGTGAATCACCAATCAGTTACACACTTGGGTTCTTTCTTGCGAAAATCAAAGTTAGACGAGCTACCGCAATTATGGAATGTATTGGTTGGGGATATGAGCTTGGTTGGTCCTAGACCTAATTTGTTTAACCAAGAAGAGCTAATCGAAGAACGGGAAAAGCGAGGTGTATATCACGTTCGTCCGGGCATCACAGGATTGGCACAAATTCATAAAATTGATATGTCCACACCGCAATTATTGGCAGAGACAGATGCCCAAATGACGGAAGATTTCTCTGTTGGGCACTATTTTGGGTATATTTTTCAAACTATTTCTGGGAAAGGATTGGGGGATCGGATTGTAAAAAAATAGGAGCTGTATCAAACAGACCTGCGTAATGAAATGAGTTCTTGTAGAGAATGTGACCATTTAATAAAAATAGGGCCTTATTTTTCGTTTGTAGTTGGGAATACGCTATTTTCGTCATGAAATTATTTTGAAATCCCAAAATAGATGTACTATGTCAAAAAAACTACGTAACCTCAGTATAGCCGTGTTGTTGGTTGGAGCTACAACAACGCATGTTTTCGCACAAACTCCTCGTGGAGGAGTTGGTATTGGAACAGAACAACCCGACCCATCCGCTGCCCTAGAGATACAGTCGAAAGAACAAGGTTTTCTCCTTCCCCGCATGTCTTTGCAACAGCGAAATGGTATTAAAAATCCAGCCAGTGGCTTGATGGTCTATCAAACAGATATGCTCTCTAGTATTTATGTATATAACGGCAAAGACTGGATGCCCCTCACGGCTACAGAAGCCAAAGCAACTGCACTCGACCCTGATAATTGGGCTTTGACAGGAAATACCAATGCCACAGCGAACAGTTTTATCGGTGTGCCTGCAGGGGTACCTATAAATTTTAGAATTGGGGGGGTTCAAGCAGGGTCAATTAGTTCATCAAGTAATATGTTTTTGGGTTTTCAATCAGGATTATCAAATGGAACTGGATTAAACAACATTGGTTATGGATCAACGGCATTGAGTATGTTAACTACTGGTTATCAAAATGCTGCATTTGGAAGTGGTGCACTTAGAAGAACAACAACAGGTTTTTTTAATGCAGCGTTTGGTGGCTTAGCTCTTGTAAATAATTCGAGTGGTTATGGAAATACAGCGTTTGGATATGCAGCATTAGTCAGTAATACACTTGGAAATAACAATATGGGGATTGGTACCTATGCGTTATTCAAAAATGTATCAGGTAGTGATAATTTATCAGTAGGGAGAGGTTCACTTGTAAATTTAGTAAATGGAAATAATAACGTTGCGTTAGGTACAGAGGCTGGAAACTTAAGTGTTGGTAGTTCGAACTTATTTATTGGATATCAGTCAGGTTATAGTGAAACTGGCTCTAATAAACTGTATATTGCTAACTCTAGAACTGTGACCCCCCTCATTTACGGAGATTTCTCCGCGAAGTTTATCTCTATAGGAGATGTACCTGTGGCTAAACGAGATGCTATTGCCTCAGCAGGTCAATATGGGTTGTTGGTCAAAGGAGGTATCATGACGGAGAAAATCAAAGTGGCGCTTGCTTCTTCTACAGATTGGGCAGATTATGTGTTTGAGCCAACCTACCAACAAAATATGCTTTCTCTCCAAGAAGTGGAGCAGTTTATTCTACAACACAAACACCTTCCTAACGTGCCCTCGCCACAAGAAATGGTAGACAATGGTCTAGACGTCACGCAAACCGTCGCTAAATTGATGGAAAAAATCGAAGAACTTACACTCTACGCGATTGAGATGGACAAACAAATCAAGCAGTTGCAAGCAGAGAATAAAGGGCTCAAGAAAAGAAGAAAATAAGTGGCTTGCCCGCACAAAGAAGAAGGGAGGATATTCGCATCCTCCCTTTTTTTACCACTTAATAAAAAAGAATATACTATTTTGTGGTCAATCGTGTATCTTTACTACACTAACTCAAACATACGAAAGGAAAAGGTTCCTCTAGACCCAATGCATTTGTTCTTCCAGATTATTGGGTTTGCTAAAACATTGCTCTATGAATAGACTATTACACAAGTATTCACATACGTTTTTATCTCGGTGGCTAGTTTTTGGCATAGATATATTTCTATTCAGTATATCTTTTATTTTTGCGGTATTACTCCGATTTAACTTCAATCCACTCCGTGTCGACCTCGAGACCGTCTTTTTTCATATCTTCTTGGTCGTAAGTGCAAAGATTGTATTCAGTCTTGTGTACAAGTCCTATGCGGGTGTTGTCCGTCATACCAGTTTAGAAGATGCAACATCCATTTTGTTGATGGAGATGAGTGCCTTTTCTATCCTGCTTTTCTTAAATCTTTTTATTGATAAAATAAATGGGTACGAAGCTCTGCAAGTGCCTATTGCTATTCTCCTCATCGATTTATTTGTTTCCGTTAGTGCTTTATTGGGTATGCGTTTCATGATTAAAGCGGCTTACGAGGCAGTATCTACCCAAAAAGCAGATGTAAATCGTATCATCATTTATGGGGCTGGTTTTTTGGGACAGAAGCTGAAACAAACGCTTTCGGGTGACAAGAAGAAAAGAAACCAAGTCGTATGCTATATCGATGACAACAAGCAGCTGGCGAATAAAAAAATTGGGGGGGTAAAAATTCTATCCTTAGAAGAAGCCATTGTGCAGTATTTTGAGGGAGAGGTAGAAATTGAAACACGTCCAACGGTTATTTTCGCTATTCAAAAAATCTCTGTTAGAGAAAGAAATGCGCTCATCAGTCGGTTAGTAGATTTAGGGGTGACGGTCCAAGTTCTTCCTCCTTTATCTGAATGGCTAGATGGTCGTTTGAAAGAACAACAAATTAAATCGGTAAAAATTGAAGACCTACTCAACCGCGAACCTATCAAACTTCGTAATGATTTGATCGCTTCCACCACCAATGGCCGGGTGATTATGGTGACAGGAGCTGCTGGTTCTATTGGTAGTGAATTGGTACGCCAATTGATTCGTTTTCAGCCCCAAAAACTCATCTTAGTAGATCAGGCAGAGTCGGGTCTGTATGATTTAGAAACCGAATTGACGCGTATTGGAACCGAGAAAAATCAGATGACACCCTTGATACATACAGAAATAGCTGATGTAGTCAATGCCTATCAGATGGAACAACTGTTTGTCAAGTACCGTCCTCAAATTGTATATCATGCGGCGGCGTACAAGCATGTGCCTCTCATGGAAAAGAATCCGTACAATGCTATTCGGGTCAACGTATTTGGTACAAAAACAGTGGCAGATTTGGCTTCCAAGTACAAAGTTGAGCGCTTTGTGATGGTTTCTACAGACAAGGCGGTAAATCCTACCAATGTAATGGGGGCAACCAAACGTTTGGCAGAAATGTATGTACATAGTTTGAATACGTACTCCAATGGTTCTTGTCGGTACATCATTACCCGTTTTGGGAATGTGTTGGGCTCGAATGGTTCTGTTATTCCGTTGTTTAGACGCCAAATTGAAACTGGAGGTCCGTTGACTGTGACGCACCCAGATATTATCCGGTATTTCATGACTATTCCAGAGGCCTGTCAGTTGGTTTTGGAGGCGGGAACGATGGGTAGAGGAGGAGAAATCTATGTTTTTGACATGGGTGAACCCGTCAAGATAGTAGATTTGGCGAAACGTATGATTCGTTTGTCGGGCTTAGAAATTGATAAAGATATTTCGATTCAGTTTACGGGATTACGACCAGGTGAGAAGCTGTATGAGGAACTATTGGGTGATTCAGAAAATACATTGCCGACGTATCATGAAAAAATCATGATTGCAAAGATCAAAGCGGTGGATTATCATTTGCTCAAGAAAAGTATCGATCGCTTGGAAAATAGCCTGTTTGGGCGTATTCCAGACATGGTAAAAGAATTGAAAGCACTCGTCCCCGAGTTTATTAGTAATAATTCAGAGTTTGAGATGTTAGACGGAGAGAAAGAGGGTGTAGTGACGGAATTGTGAGTATTATTTTAATTTCTCATAAAACTAGCAACGATTGTTCGTGTACACTTTTTGGGTGAGATACACCAAGACAGTATATATATCTCTGAAATAGGTCTAATAGCTAAGCAAGAATGGGTAAAATCCATTGATTTATGTCCCGATATGAACCTATCTTTGAGCGATTTTGTGTTCATGCCGAATCATTTTCACGCCATTTTGTTCATTGGTGAAAACGAATATAATTCAAAACAGGATGTGCGTTGTGGTGATGTTATTTTTCGTAGAGGTGCGATTAATCGCACCTCTACGAAAAATAACCCTACAAATGATTTTGGACCACAATCAAAAAATTTGGCCTCCATCATCCGTGGCTTCAAATCGGCAGTTACTGTACTCTTTACTCTTCCCCTGACTAGGACATGCTAATCAGGGGAATTATTTATTTACAGCAATTCGTAAATACCCGCCACGCCTTGACCACCGCCAACACATGCCGTTACCATTCCGTATTTTTGGTTTTGGCGACGCATCTCGTTGAATAATTGCACTGATAAACGCGCACCTGTTGAACCCAACGCATGTCCCAACGCAATAGCGCCACCATTCGGGTTGAGTTTGCTTGGGTCAATACCCAATTCCTTGACCACCGCTAGTGCTTGCGCAGCAAATGCTTCATTCAATTCGATTTGGTCGATGTCTTGTAATTGCAAACCTGCTTGTTTCAATGCCTTTGGAACGGCAAATACAGGCCCAATACCCATCAGACGTGGTTCACAACCTGCAACCGCGTACGAAAGCATCTGGGCAATCGGTTTTAGGTTTAACTCATTCACCATCCGCTCTGACATCACAATGACAAACGCTGCTCCATCGGACGTTTGTGAAGAGTTCCCTGCTGTAACACTCCCGCCAGCTGAAAAAACGGGACGAAGTTTCTGTAATGCCTCAAAACTTGTATCTGCACGCGGCCCTTCATCTTTTGAAACCACATATTCTTTCGTTTTTTTCTTTCCAGAGGCGGCATCAAAATACGTTTCTTTGACAGTGATGGGTACAATTTCCCCCTCAAATTTTCCGTCCGCTTGTGCTTTCAATGCTTTTTGGTGCGAGGCAAATGCAAAGGCATCTTGCTCTTCTCTAGAAATTTTGAACTGTTGGGCTACTTGTTCCGCCGTTAAGCCCATCCCGATATAATAGTCTGGGTTTTCACTAGCAATGCCGTAATTGAGTGCGGTTTTCCAGCCGGTCGTCGGGACAAGCGACATGGATTCTGTTCCACCTGCAATGATGCAGTCTGCCATACCTGCGTTGATTTTAGAGGCTGCCATAGCAATTGCCTCTACTCCTGAGCCACAATATCTGTTGATTGTGACCCCAGGAACTGCTTTTCCCAAGGCCAATAATGAGATATAACGCGCCATTTGCATCCCTTGTTCTGCTTCTGGAACCGCGTTTCCTACGATTAAATCATCCACCCGAGTTGGGTCAAGTTGGGGTGTTTGAGCAAGCAAATGTTTGATAACATCTGCGGCTAAGTCGTCTGGCCGAGTAAAACGAAATACACCTTTGGGGGCTTTTCCGACAGCCGATCTAAATCCTGAAACAATATATGCGTTCATGTGTAAATTACTTTTTTAAGTGAAAGATGATACGAAAAGGGATTAGTTTCTTGGTGGTTTACCGCCGCTGAGTAAGCCCTGCATCCGCTCAAGGGTTTTGCGTTCGCCACAAAGAGATAGGAAGGCCTCCAGTTCTAAATCCAATAAATATTGCTCTGAAACTAATTGAGGATAGCTTAAGTCTCCTCCACAAATTACGTAGGCTAATTTATTAGCAATCAGTGCGTCGTGTTCGGTGATATACCCCGCCATTTTCATCGAGGCAATTCCTGCCTTGAACGTCGCGATGCCTGCGCGCCCTTGTACCTTGATGTCGGTGCGTTGGTTGGGTTGCGTATAGCCATTGTCTGCCATATCAATCGCTGCTTGTTTGGCTTCGGCAATCAAACGACTTCTGTTCACCACAATTTGGTCTCTTTCTGGCTTGAGGTAATTCATCGCCATTGCCTCGTGTGCAGAAGTTGAAACTTTCGCTTGTGCAATATTCATGAAAGCGGATTGAAGAATGTTTAATTCTGTATCCCCCGATTGGTACAAATCTGAAGCACGAAGCGCCATTTCTTTTGTACCACCACCCGCAGGAATTAAGCCTACGCCTAGCTCTACCAATCCCATGTAGGTTTCGGAGTGTGCCACGACTTTATCAGCATGTAAGTTGATTTCGCAACCACCACCTAAAGCCAATGTGTGCGGCGCTGAAACTACTGGAATCGATGAATATCTAGCTCGCATCATGGTTTGTTGGAAATGAGAAATCATCATGTTGATTTCGTCAAATTCCTGTTCAATCGCGAACATGAACAACATCGCGAGGTTTGCACCCGCAGAGAATGCCTCGTTGCTGTCGTTTCCTATGACCAATCCTCTAAAGTCTTTTTCAGCAATGCCGTATGCTTTGTTCAGCCCTTCGAGTACTTCAGCACCGAATGTATTCATCTTTGAACGGAACTCAATACCGGCAATGCCATCTCCTAAATCATAAATGACAGAGCCCGCATTTTGCCATACTTGGTTCGTTTGGCGGAGTGTATCCAAAATGATGAAGGATTCTGTTCCGGCGATGGTTTTATAGCTTTTGCTCGGAATGTCGTAGTAGTATTTTTTACCACCTTCTATTTTATAGAA
>JBKBRQ010000078.1:0-6909 GCA_046292055.1 Spirosomataceae bacterium
AGTTTACTTTTTTTACTGCTCACACAACAAAAAGGATTTAGCCAAGGACAAGGAAACTCACCCTACTCTGTATTTGGGATTGGAGAAACTCCACATGAGACATCAGCTGCACAAGATGGAATGGGCGGTGTAAGTGCATCTTTTGCCAATGGCTTTTACATTAATCCTGCTAACCCTGCCCTCATCGTCAAAAATAGAGTTTTAGGTGGATATAAATATGTTGCCTTCAATGTAGGTGTTGGTGGCAGTTACCGAAACATCGAAAATGCAAGTTCTGTACAAAGAGATTTTGGCATGAACCTGAATCATATCTCTTTTGCGTTTCCTGTCAAAAACAAATGGGCAATGGCTATCCAAATGAAGCCTTACTCGCAAGTATCACACAAAGCTACGATTCCACTAACACCAATTGCAGGTACGATTGAAAGTAGAGGAACATTGATAGAAAGTACCGGCGGCCTCTCACGCGCAAGTTATACGAACTCTTTTCAAATCGGGAAATCACTCTATCTAGGACTTGAAGCGTTTCATACATTCGGGGTAATTTTACGCGATACCACTTCTTTAATTACTGTAGGTGGGGTTGCATCTCCAGAAGCCAAAAGGTTTACAAATAGAACTTCCTTTGGTGGTTCAGGAATTAAACTTGGAGCCGCTTTTCAGCAAAAAATAGCAGAAAAATGGCAAGTAAATATTGGCGGGAATTATGAGTTAAACAGCCAGGTATCTGGTGAGTACCTACGTCAGCTTTCGAATGTAACAAATACGGGGAACGGTTTTGTGTTGTCAAGTCGGGCAGATACACTCCTACTTTCTACCGCACAAGCTACTCTCCCGAGTAGGTACACAATCGGAATTAGCATTGAAAGCCCGTTCAAATGGATTTTTGCAGCGGACTACAAAGTAACCAACTGGAATACATACAAAAACAATGCAGATCCTAGACCTGATATTCTTCAAGCTTCCAACCAGTTAGCAATAGGTATGGAATACATCCCAAATGCTACATCAACCAAATATTTCGACCAAGCATTCTATCGTCTCGGGTATTCACAAACAACAACACCTTACGTCATTTCTTCGCAAAGAATCATGGATCGTAGTTTTTCTGGAGGTATCTCCCTCCCTCTTGGTTTTAGAAGCCCGAGTTACATAGACCTTGCCGTGGCCGTCGGAAAAAGAGGAACTACAGCAAATAACTTGATACAAGAAAACTACGTTCGCGTTTCAGCAAACTTCTCTTTGATGAGTTCTTGGTTTATCAAAAATAGAATTGACTAATTCACACATGTATTTCAAAAAAATACTTCTCTTGGTGTCTGTCACTGCTTCACTTCTCGTGTCTTGTCAGGAAAAATCAGATACGAAAAGTGAAACAGCACAAGAGTACAATGGCCCTATCATGGAAATTGAAAACCTGACTGTCACACTCAGTGATTCGGGGAGAACAACCATTAAACTCACAACACCCAAACAACTTAAACTAAAAAACGAAGACGAAATCTATCCTAAAACAGTGTATGTCACTTTTTATGATAAAAATGGAGTCCAATATTCTACCCTTCGCGGTGACTCCGCCCGTTTTTATAAAGAGACAAATCAATATGTAATTACAGGGAACGTCTTCTTTTTCAATCGATTAGCACAGCAAAGTATGTCTTCAGAACTGATTAATTGGAATCCTCTGACTCGAAAAATCTCCACAGATAAACGTATTACAATTAATACCCCAACTGAAAAAATTACAGGGATTGGCATGACTGCAGACCAAGATTTTACCAATTATACGCTTAATCGAGTTAGTGGTATTTTTCAAGTAGATTCACTCATTACCCAACCCACACCAACTACTACACTGAATTAATTATATTATTTACACTCTTGTAGCACTTTCTCTACTTCTACTACATCTGTTCTTACGCTCTCCCCACCCCATTTCGAATATATATAGGTTGTAATGGCTGCAATATCTATGGGTTGAAGTTGCTTGTTGGCCGGCATGGCTTGTGTATACTTCTGTCCATTTATCACCAAAGGCTCTTTGATTCCATTTTTAATCAAGCAAATAACTTGGTATTTATTATCCACATCTAGATAATCTGTATTTGCAAGCGGTGGAATCACATTTTTTAATCCTGTTCCTTCCTTCTGATGACAATTTGCACAATTTGCCACATATAACTCCTCGCCGTTCACCAGATACTGCTCGTATCTCATTTGTTCTTGGCTCTGACAACTCGCTAACCAAACCAAAAAAAAGGAAGCAATGCTCCCTTTTTCTATAAACTTATTTTTTTTCTTTCGCATATTCTTTGAGCAATTTCTCCATATCCTTCATCAACTGATTCACCTCTTCTTCTTTTGTCCCATCGTACTGCCCCCTGATACGTCGATTTTTATCAACCAATACAAAAGCGCCGCTATGGATAATTCCCCCTTCATCTTTCGCAGTTGAGTCTTCCATAGCTGTAACCATGTAACTTTTCAAGGCAATATCATAGATAGTTTCTGTTTTACCTGTTACCATGTGCCACTTTTCCGTCTTAATTCCCAATTGACTGGCATACTCCTTCAAAACAGAAACTGAGTCGTGTCTTGGGTCAATCGTATGCGATAAAAGAGCTACTTCCGGATTATCTTTAAATTTTTCATATACCCGAATCATCTGTTTTTTCATTACAGGACAAATCGTTGGACATGAAATAAAAAAGAAGTCTGCTACGTAAATCTTATCGGAAAATGTAGCATTTGTAACCAGCTGACTGTCTTGGTCAACAAAGGCAAAGTCTGCAATTTGATGATATGTCGTATCCGTTCCTTCAATTGATTTATGCCCGAGAATAGGTAACGCGTCGTGCTTATTTTCGCAGCTTGTCAAACTCACAAGGCCTAGTAAAGCAAGGAATATGTACGTATTAAAGCGATTTTGCATCATTCATAGCTTTTTCAGTCTTCACTTGAATTGAGTCAATTTGCATTTTTAATGTCGCGAAACGCTTTAGTTTCTCTTTTTCATCTTGTACATCATTGATTACAACTTGATATTCATCCATCCACGCGTACATTTCATCATTGGCCACTTGAAGATCAGACGCGATTTTCACTACAGTTGCGCTATCTTTTTCGCCTATCTTCATCAATATTTCTTCTTTTAAGTCAAGCAATTTCATTGTTTTTGGCATCACTACATCATGACCTGCCATTAATTCTGACTCTAACTTTTTCAGTTCCTCTTCATTCTGGTTTGAACAAGAAGCAAATGTAAAAGCTACTAAACCAATAAATACTAAAAAACTCTTTTTCATTTTTTGTTAAACATTTAATTATCAATTATTTACTAACATTTCTCTGGCACTTTTAAGCGCACTTTCAGACGGATTGTCCCCACCAATCATTTTGGCAATTTCAAGGATTCGTTCTTCTTCATTCAATTGTTTAATTCGGCTAATCGTCCGTTCGGATGAATGATCTTTGTAAACGAAATAATGCGCTGTACCTTTTCCAGCGATTTGATGCAAATGAGATATGGCTATCACTTGAATAGACTTAGACATTTGCTGCATCATTCCCCCCACTTTTATAGCTACCTCACCTGAAATACCCGTATCAATTTCATCAAATAAAATAGTTGGTAAAGAACGTTTATCCGCTAAAATATACTTTATAACAAGCATTAGCCGAGAAAACTCCCCCCCTGAAGCCACTTCGCGTAGCTGCCGCAAACGCATGCCTTTGTTTGCAGTAAACAAGATATTGATTGTATCTGTTCCGTCCAAGGCAAGCTCCTTTCGTTGGTGCTCAAAAGATAAAGCGGCGTTGGGCATGCCCAATTCGTGCAAATAATGAACGATTTGCTTTTCAATTTGATTCAAAACACGGCTTCGTACTTCCGATAGAATTTCAGCTGCGCTTCGAGCTTCTTGTTCTGCAATTGCCAATCGCTCTTTGGCTGCGGAAAGATTATCACTGATATTCAATACTTTGCTTACCTTTTCTGATAAAATTGCTTGAATATCTAGCAACGCTGCCGTAGAGGTAACTCCATGTTTTTGTTGAAGCCGGAAAAAAAGGTCTAATCTTTCCTGAATCGCGTGAATTCGTGCATCATCTAATTCAATTTTCTCTTCTTCATCAACGATGTCTCCTGCTATATCATTGAGCTCAATAACGCAACTTTCCAGTCGAGATACATAGTCACGATACGTCTGTGAATACGGCGCAATGGTTTGAATTAGGTTTTTTACTTCTGCTAATGAATGAATAATTGATGACTCTGGGTGTTGCTCCAACAATTGAAGGCTTGACAGTAACTTTAGCTTTACTTCTTCTGCATGTTCTAACACCGTAAGCTCTTGCTCCAACTCTTCTTGTTCATGATGTTTGATATTCGCATTTTGAAGCTCAGTCAATAAATACTGATTGTAATCAAACTCTTTTTGGTTAGCAGTCGCCTCTGCTTGCATTTTCTCGTAAGCAGATTTTAGACGCTGATATAATTTATATTTCTCTTGATACGCATTAACCAATTCTTCAGACTGTGCAAATGTATCAACAATCGATAGTTGATACTCATTTGAACCCAGCTGGATAGAATCATGTTGGGAATGAATATCCATGAATTGACCTGCAATAGCCCGCAGTGTTTCCAACGTAACAGGGGTATCGTTAATAAACGCACGCGATTTGCCCGTAGGTAAAATTTCACGACGAACGATACAAACTTTATCAAAATCTAGCTCTTCTTGTTCGAAGAGAGGTGCCATTCGGTCATCAATTAGCGTAAATGTCCCCTCAATAATGCATTTTTCTGTTTCTAAAAAAAGAGACTTGATATCTGCTCTATTGCCTAGAAGTAACCCGATTGCACCAAGTAGAATAGATTTACCAGCGCCAGTTTCTCCTGTGATGATATTAAATTGAGCATCTGGCTGAATTTCCAGTTCGTCAATCAAAGCGAAGTTTCGAATTAATAAATTCGTAAGCATAAAGGTTTAACTAGTTAAGCGAACTTAAGATTTATTCGTATTGAATGTGTAAAAGATTATTCCATGTATTTAACGTGCAAAATTAGCTGTGTGTTTGGGTAAATACGTGCCTTATCACTTTGCTTTTTGCCTATTAACCACAAAATTTCTCCTTTCCCATCTTCTAAAACAAAAATACGTGATTTTTCACCGATAGGTACTTTCTTATCAATCAAAATGTCACTAATCTTCTTTTGACCATTCATACCAAACGGACGTATTTTATCTCCCCTCTTCCATTTGCGTAACTTCAAAGGCCAATTTACTTTCACTAAGTCAATATATAATGAACCTGAATCGAACTTTTCAGGCAAATCACGTTGAACAGAAAAAGAAACCGATGAAGTCTTACAGGGAACAGATGTTTCAAAAATAGTGTATTCTTCATCCTCAATATCCATCGCTTTCTCTTTCACAAGCATTTGATTACGACTAATGAGTAGCGTATGAGTAGCCGAATAGAAAAATTTAGCTTCCGTTCTGTCTTTTTCAATCCATTCTGCCAATTCTTCTAGCACTTTTGAGCCAAATCCCTTTGTATACAACCATTCAAACAGAATCAGTTCTTTTTCATCTCTGCCCCGGATTACGTCTATTTCAATAATTTCTTCATTAAACTCACTAACCCGTTTATGTTCATTAAAAAAATCAGACATATAGGATTGAACTACCTGAGCATTGAGCTGAACAAATTTTGCCATACGTATCAAATTGTATTGGAAACCCGGATTTATTTGCTCCAAAAGCGGTATAATTTCCAATCGCATTTTATTACGCGTATAGTCTGTTTTTAGATTCGATAAATCCTCCCGCCAAATTAGATTTCTTGACGTGGTATATTTGTGTATTTCTTTTTTTGTAGCAAAAAGCAAAGGTCTTCGAAGATACCCTTGAATAGGTAAAATGCCTTTTAAGCCTGCCATCCCCGTTCCCCGTGTCAGGTGTAATAAAATAGTTTCAACAGAATCTGCAGCATGATGTGCCGTCAATATATACTGATACTTGTTTTTACTCCGAATTTCCTCAAACCATTCATAGCGAATTGTACGGGCAGCCATTTGCGTTGACACACCATGCTTTTCTTTAAATTCCTGAATATAAGGTCTATGTATAAATAAAGGAATAGAATGTTTTTCACAAAATTGAGTAACCAGTTGTTCATCCTGCTCAGAATCTTCCCCACGTAGCTGGTAATTTACATGTGCGACACCGAAGACATAACCTAACTGCAGCAACAGATCAACGAGTAACATAGAGTCTCGACCACCACTGACAGCGACAAGCAATCTGTCCTCCTTTATAAATAATTTATTTGTAGCAATGTAGGATTGAAATGCTTGAATCATGTAAATTGCTTTGTTTTATGACAAAAATAAGGATAAAAACCGAAATGCGATTTGATTTAAAGCAGCTCTTGTTGGTGTGGGTAGCACTCACAACCTCATTTATAGGTACAGCACAAAAACCACTTAATCCACCGAAAGACCGAGGGCCAAAGTCGACTATAGAGATTTTATCTGCGGATTCCCTCTCAGGAATTGAAGGAAATGTAACCTTTCGAAGGTTTGTTGGCAATGTCGCATTTAAACATAATGGCGTGGTCCTCAAATGTGACTTGGCACTTCAAAACATGACAACTAATACATTGGAATCTTTTGGGAAAGTCAAAATTGTCCAAGGTGACACACTAACGATTACAGGTGACACATTGTATTATGATGGGAATAATCGCTTTGCTCGAATTTTAGGACGAAAAGTGGTTCTTAAAGACAAAAAAGTAACACTTACCACCAAACAAATCAACTACAATATCCCTATTTCTTCTGCCTATTATCCTGTTAAAGGGTACATCGTCCAAGATTCGAGTACATTAGTGAGTAACCAA
>JBKBRQ010000078.1:6919-11801 GCA_046292055.1 Spirosomataceae bacterium
GGAACTTACAATACACGCACAAAGATTTTCAATTATATTGGAGATGTGGAAATAAAAAGTCCAACAATTTTACTTTGTACAGATACTCTGGACTACAATAGTAACACGTATGATGCATTTTTTCAATCGAAAACAACGATTACAAGTGCAAATGGTGTAGCAAGTGCGAATAAAGGGCAGTACAATACAAAAAGTAAAGTCTCCAAATTTCAAGGCCGTTCAAGCATGGCTTCAGCTACTTATGTACTTGAAGCAGATACACTAGCCTATGATGAAAAAAGCCAACTTGGAGTTGGGAAAGGGCATGTTCGTTTTGAGTCATTCAAAGATAGCGTGACGATTTTCTCTAAGAAAGGAATTCGAAAAGGAGATATCGGGGAAACATATATGGATGGTGATGCATTACTTATCCGAATCACAAATTCAGATAGCCTTTTTATTCAAGCAAAACATTTTATCACATACGAAAAAGTAAATAATACAAAGAAAACGGACGAAAAGGAGTTCAAATTACTCATTGCACATGACTCTGTGCGTGTTTGGCGCCGCGACTTCCAGTCAGTGAGTGATTCCTTGCGATATGATTTAGTTGACTCAACCATATACTTTTTAACAAATCCTATTTTATGGGGGAAAAACAACCAAATGAAAGCTGACACGATCGTTTCTTTCCTTGAAAATAACAAACTTAGAAAAATAAACTTGATCACGAATGGGTTTGTGATTGCACCAGACACGGCACAAAATTACAACCAAGTTAGTGCACGTGAAATTACAGCTTACTTATCCAAACAAGACGGAAGTTTAGAAAAAGTTCTAGCTAATGGAAACGGAGAAACATTGTATTTCGCTTTGGATGACAATCAAAAAATGATTGGCTTAAATCGTGTAGAATCGAGTGAAATGAGAATTGATTTTCAAAGAAATGAAGTACAAATTATTCGATTTTCAGGAAATCCAGACGCCAAATTATCACCGCCCAAGGTAATCGACCTGAAAGAAGCAAGACTAGAAAAATTTGAATTGTTTGAAGTAATCAGGCCATTAAAACCTGAATTATCACCGCTCAACGTCAAATAACAACAAAAAGTAAAATTTTTCAGTTTTTTTTTATATTTTTAACAACCTTTTCAACGCAAATTGCGTCTATATGGTATGTAGAGGGTCTTAGTCCACAATTCAATGAGAAGAACTTTATTTTTACTAATTATTACCACTTTTCTAGCTAGTTCGTTGTCAGCGGTTTATGCGCAAACAACGAATGAAAAGTCGCGTCTATACTTAGGTAAGAATACGACGAAGACACCAAAACCAAGTTTTGAGCTGAACAAGGTAAAGCCCACAACTATTTCAAATGTTACCACACTAAATAAGTATTACAAGGAAACACTTATTTCACGAAACGCGAAAACAAGCTCCAAAGAAGCTGAAAAACAGACGAGTTCTACCCTAGAAAAGAATTACACAACAAGTATTTATCCAAACCCTGCCAATGACTACACATTTGTTGAATACAAAGTAATGTCTCGTGTAGATAAAGTACAAATCAGCTTTTTTAATCTATTAGGTACTGAAATTGAGTCCGTACAAACGGATAATGCCTCTGATAAAATACGCATAAATACGCGAAATTGGCCTTCAGGCGTGTACTTCTACCAATTAACAATTGATGACAAAAAGGTTTCTACAAAAAAATTCATTGTCAATCATTGATAGAAATCCTACCTTTGCAATTAATAAGGAACCATACACGTTCTTTATTGCAGTTATTCCTTAAATTTGCTAGATGAAATTTATACCTACTCTTTCTATTTTTTTTGCAGTAACCCTCTTCCTACTCGGCTGCTCAAAAAAATTCACAAACCTTCAAAAAAACGGAACAATCCAAGAGAAATATGTTGCCGCACTTGAGTATTATTCACAAGAGGATTATTACAGAGCAGGCTTACTCTTTGAGGAAATAACCCCACTTCTTCGTGGAGACTCAACAGCAGAGAAAGCTCAGTTTTATAGTGCCTACTGCCAATTTCAACAAAGACAATTTCAGCTCAGCTCGTATCAATTCAAAACATTTTACTCCACGTACAACAACAGTCCTTTTGCAGAAGAAGCATTTTATATGTACGCGTACTCGCTCTTCAAAGATGCTCCGGATTACAATCTTGACCAGTCTAGCTCACTAACTGCTATTGACGCCCTTCAAACCTTCATAAATACCTATCCATCAAGTAAATATGCAGACCAGTGCTCTGGTAGCTTATTCGATTTGAGGAAAAGATTAGAAAAAAAGGCATACGAAAAAGCAAAGCTATACTACAAAACAAACGGGGTAACTATTGCTAACTTCCTAGCTGCAACTATCGCCATAGATAACTTCGAAAAAGATTTTCCAGATTCAGAATATTTAGAGGAACTTTCCTACATCCGTCTTCTTTCTATGTACGAACTTGCAGAAGTGAGTATTTTTAGAAAACAGAGAGAAAGATATACCAAGTCTATCGAACTTTATGAAAACTTTGTTGACAAATTTGCTAACTCATCGTACCTAAAACAAGCTATCCGCATTTATGACAATGCGAACAAAGGTCTTTTGGAGGTTGCAAAAACAGAAAAGCTAATTGAAGAGGACGAGAAAAAAAGAGCTTTAGCAAAAGATTCAGTCGCTACTAAGCCCGTTATTTCATCCATAAAATAATTTTGAGTACTTTTGATTTTTAAATTGACATAAATATGATAAAAGGAGTAACTAATCCATCGATTATTACACGAGATACCGATAAAATCTCTGCTAAAACAGGTAACATTTATCTTAGTGTTTTCTTGGCTTCACAAAGAGCAAAGCAAGTTTCTTCAAAAACCAAAGATGAATTAACACAAAAACTTTCTGAGTTTGCATCTAATGTTGATAATCTAGAAGAGATTTTTGAAAACAGAGAACAAATTGAAATTTCAAAATACTATGAAAGACAACCAAAGCCAACATCTATTGCAATGGATGAATTCTTGGCAGATGAAGTTGACTTCAGAGACACTAGTGCGCCACAAGAGTAAAGAGTAAATAAATTTGGCTCCCAACAAAAAAGCCTGAATTTTTCAATTCAGGCTTTTTTGTTGCATTTTACAATATATTACGTGTGAAGTGATCTATTTCCAGTTGCTGCTAATGCTGCTTCTTTCACAGCTTCCATATATGTTGGATGCGCATGTGAAATTCGAGAAATATCTTCAGCCGATGCTCTGAACTCCATCGCTGTCACAGCTTCTGCAATCATATCTGCTGCTCTCGCTCCAATGATATGAACACCCAATATTTCGTCCGTTTCTTTATCAGCCAGCATTTTTACCAAACCATCCACATCTCCACTTGCGGTTGCTCTTCCCAATGCTTTGAATGGGAATTGACCAACTTTGTATGCCTTACCTGATGCTTTTAACTCTTCTTCTGTAGCTCCAACTGATGCAACTTCAGGCCAAGTATAAACTACGCCAGGAATCAAGTTATAATGAATATGTGGTTTTTGTCCTGCAATCACCTCCGCCACAAGAACGCCTTCTTCTTCTGCTTTATGTGCAAGCATAGCACCGCGAACGACATCTCCAATCGCATAAATATGAGAAACAGATGTTTGTAATGTGTGATCATTCACTACAATCTTTCCTCTATCTGTTGAGATACCAACAGCTTCTAAGTTTAAATTATCTGTGTAAGGTCGTCTTCCGATTGCAACAAGGCAATAATCGGCTGTCAAAGTGATTGTTTCTCCTTTTGCATCTTCTGCTGTAACAACTACCTCCTCACCTTTATTCTCAATCAAACTAACTTTCGTATTGAAGTGGAACTTCGTACCCAATTGCTTTTTAAGTACTTTTTGAAGTTCTTTCCCCATCGAACTATCCATTGTAGGAATCATGCTTGAGGCAAATTCTACAAAAGTAACATCAGAACCAAGACGCGCATAGACAGAACCAAGTTCTGCACCAATCACACCTGCACCAATGACAAGTAATCTTTTAGGAATTTCCGATAATTGAAGAGCTTCTGTAGAGGTAATGATTCGTTTGCCATCGTAATTCATGAAAGGCAAAATTGTCGGCTTCGAGCCTGTGGCAATAATGATATTTTTACCCGTAATTTGCTCTGAGCTACCATCTTCTTTTGCAACTTTGACGGTATTTGCGTCTACAAAGGAGCCTAAACCATGATGAACAGTAATTTTATTTTTCTTCATCAAGAAAGAAACTCCATTGTTCATTTTCTCTACAACCCCATTTTTACGGGCAATCATTTGAGAAAGATTAGCTGTTGGCGTATTGATTTCAATTCCATGTTCAGCAAAGTGATGCGCTGCATTGTAGAAATGCTCCGAAGAATCCAAAAGCGCTTTGGACGGAATACAGCCCACGTTTAAGCAAGTTCCACCCAATACCTTGTATTTTTCGATGATAGCTACTGTCATACCTAACTGAGCCGCGCGAATGGCAGCAACATAGCCACCAGGACCTGATCCTATTATTATTACATCGTACTGCATACGTTTTTCATTTATTTAAAAGGGGCACAAGCTTGCGCCCATGCCCGTTTTGTTGATATTTTCTTTTTATACATGTAGAAGCATACGCATAGGATCTTCTAAAAGTTGCTTCACGCGAACCAAGAATCCTACAGAATCTTTTCCATCAATTGTACGGTGGTCATAAGATAATGCCACATACATAATTGGACGAACAACTACCTGACCATTCACTACCACCGCTCTTTCAACAATATTGTGCATTCCTAAAATAGCTGATTGAGGTGCGTTGATAATTGGAGTTGAAAGCATTGACCCAAAAATACCTCCATTCGTGATTGTGAAAGTACCACCTGTCATTTCATCTACTG